>JBJXGB010000214.1:0-7716 GCA_046152935.1 Cytophagales bacterium | reverse complement strand
ACCTCTTGCAAAGAAATAATATGAGACTTTACATAAAACACATGGTCAGTTTGCGATGTAAAATGATCGTAAAACAACAACTTAATAAATTGGGCATAAAATGTTCTTCCTTAGATTTGGGATCAGTTGAAATTTCAGAGGCCATTACTGCATACCAACACGACCATCTACAAATAAATCTACAAAAGTTAGGGCTTTTGACTCTTTTTTTCCGTATTGACACAAAATTAACTTTGTTTTTGTGTCCTGATTTATTAGACCATCTCACAATATCAATTGTTTTTGGTATTCAATATTTTGAATTAAATCCATAATAACGGTACTTTTGTATTATGGAAACTTCAATACCCAAAGAGAACTATACTTTTGAACAGATATTGTCATTATTTGCAGAAACTGACAAGAAACTATCTAAATTAATTACTCAAGTTAACCGAACGGAAAAACAAGTAAGTGAAATTACCGATACATTGGGTAAATATGTCGAAGAACAGGTTCGTCCTAAAGCAATTAGTGAATTTAAAAAGTTTGGTGTAATTTTAAATGAATCTCATTTTAGAGTTACAAATGAAGATGACAAAGGAAACGCACTTTATGAAATAGACTTACTATTAGTCAATACAGAATTTGCTGTTGCGGTGGAAAGTAAAAGCAAATTAAAAATAGATGATGTTGACGACCATTTGAAAAGACTAGAAAAAGTTAGAAATCATCCAACCAAAGGACTAAAAAACGTAAAAATTATTGGGGCAGTTGCTGGCATGATTGTACCCAAAAATGTATTGGAATACGCCTTTAAGAAAGGACTTTTTGTTTTCATTCCAACTGGAGAAACGGTAAAAATTGCGAATGAAAATTCGTTTAAATTTAAGACTTGGGATACGGAATAGCAATAAAAACGGTGCACAACATCATATTTATGAATTTTGCGGGTTATCTGTTTGGCGAGTTTATTTCTTCTGCCTATCTTGGTCACGATGGATAATTACGCGCTACTCCATCGCAAAAATTCATAAATATGTGGGCGTTAGCTGCAATTACCACTGAGCATGAAACAACAATTCGAAGAATTTATTTACAACAGGGTAAAAACTGCCAAAGAAGATGAAATAAATGCGATTTTATCCATCTTTACTGAGCAAGTGTGCAAAAAAGATGATCTTTTCAAAAAGCGAGATAGTGTAATTCAAAATCTAGGCTTCTTGATAAATGGGAGTGCAAGATCTTATTTCCTCAATGAAAAGGGCGATGAAATAACAAATGAAGTGCTCCAGTCGAAAAATTTTCTATCGGACATCATCAGTATCAGAACCAACGAACAATCGCCAATTATTATAGAAATTCTGGAAAAATCAAGTCTTCTTGTGGCACCCATGGACAAGGTGTGGGAATTACTCAATCATAATGTAACTTTCAATATTCTGCTACGAGAATATATGGGTGACCAAGCCATGCAATTGGTTAAACATCATCTATTATTCTTAAATGGCACAGCTAAACAACGATATGATTATTTAATTTCTACAAATCCTTCTTTATTTAAAAAATTTCCACTTCGATTCATTGCCTCAATGATCGGAGTAACTGCTACCCAATTGAGTAGAATTAGAAACGAAAAATCCTGAAAGACTGGAATTTCTCAACATTTGTTGAGTGATATAAAAACATGCTAGTGTTAGATTTGATGTTATAAATATTCAAATCTAACACAACATGAAAATCGGTAAAAAAACGTTTTACGTATTTGGTGGCATTTTAGCTGTAATCGCTATTCTTGCTGGTTCACTTCCTTACATCCTTAAATCCCGAGGTCTTCATCCTGATTATCCAATGGGGGAAAAATTTGATTTGAAAGGGAAGAAAGCCCTTATCGTTTCTACTAGCCACAATGTGTTGAACAAGCCAGGTGATACTACCGGACCAGCTACAGGTGTATTTGCTTCTGAAATGACAATACCTTACTATGAATTTTTTGATGCGAATATGGAAGTGGATATTGCCAGCATTAAAGGGGGCGAAGTTCCCATCGACCCTCAGTCTTTCTATTATTTTTTAGAATCTAAAGAAGATAAACGCTTTGAGGAGGATGGAACTTTTCAAGCTAAAATAAAGAATTCTATTCCAATGGCTGATGTAGATATTAAAGACTACGACATTGTATTTTTTGCTGGTGGATGGGGTGCAGCTTACGATATGAATTGTGAGATGATTGCTACCAAGGTATCCGATGCATATTATAACTCCGATGTAATTATGGGTAGTGTGTGCCATGGTGCATTGGCATTTACAAACGCAAAAGATAAAAATGGTGAATACTTGGTTAAAGGTAGGCCAATGACTGGCGTTACACAAAAGCAATTGGCATCATTCGGCATTGAATTCACACCTTACCATCCTGAACAAGAGTTAAAGAAAGCAGGGGCGATTTACAAAGCCAGCCATGAAAAACCTATTGATCAATTCAATACCATTACAGTTATCGACCAAGACAAGCGATTTGTTACAGGTCAGAATCAAAACTCAAGCCATGAAACTGCACAATTAATGATGAAAACTTTAAAGGAGAAAAACTGATGAAAAATAATTATCTTAAAAGAGTACTTTTTAGTGCCGTAGTTTTGGTTTGTATAACCCGCTCACTGTATAGCCAATCCAATCCGACAAGCAATTCAAAACCCAATATTGTCTTGATTTTAATAGATGATTCGGGTCTAATGGATTTGGGTGCTTTTGGTGGCGAAGCTCGTACCCCCAATATCGATAAGTTGGCTTCAAATGGGTTGATGTTTACGAATATGCATGCTTCACCGGTTTGTGCCCCTTCGAGAGCTATGCTCATGACAGGTACAGACAGCCATTTGGCTGGAGTAGCCAATCTACCTGAGTTCCTTTCTGAAGAATATCAAACCAAGCCAGGTTATGAAGGAGTTTTGAATGATAAAGTACAAACCATTGCTACTCGTTTAAAAGAAGCCAACTACAACACCTATATGACAGGCAAATGGCATTTGGGACACGATGACAAAACACTGCCTTCAAAAAGAGGATTTGATAGATCCTTTATTTTAGGTGGTTCTGGTGCAAGTAATTATGACAACCATGGATATTTACCTATGAAGCCAATGGCTCATTGGTATGCCGATGGAAAAGAAGTGGAGCTGCCTGAAGATTTCTATTCCTCAAAGACATATATTGACAAAACAATTGAATTTCATGAGGCAGAGCAAAAAAAGGACAATCCATTTTTCGCCTACATCGCTTTTCAGGCAATACATGCACCCATACAAGCACCCAAGGAATACGTAGATCATTACAAAGAAACTTACAAGGAGGGCTGGAATAAACTTCGTCAAAAGCGATTTGAAAAGGCTAAACAATTAGGGTTTATTATTCAAAGTGCTCAATTCTCCGATGCTTTTCCACAATTCAAAAAATGGGAAGATTTGTCTGAAAAAGAGCAAGAATCGCATAGCACCAAAATGGCAGTAACAGCGGGTATGCTAGAAGCTATGGACTTTCACATTGGTAGATATATGGAGTATTTAACCCAAACAGGACTGATGGAAAATACCGTTTTCATTGTTACTTCAGATAATGGGCCCGATGGTGCAGACTATACGCAAGGCCTAATTTGGGCAAAAAGAAATGGTTACCATACCGATTTAGAAAAAAATGGCTCAAAAGGATTTTTTGGTTTCATAGGGCCAGAATTTGCAAATGCTGTATCTTCTCCTTTTTCTTATTTTAAATATTATACTGGTGAAGGAGGCTTACGAGTACCGCTAATTGTAAGTGGAAAAAATATGCCAAAGAACCAACGAACAAATACTTTTTCGTTCTTTACAGATATAGCTCCGACAATCTATGATTTAGTAGGAATTGCAACCACTGCCAATGAAGGCTATGCACCAATTACGGGGAAAAGTATGCTTACTCACATAAACAACCCTTCTTTACCCGTTTATGGCGCAAATGATGGGGTAGGTTTGGAAGCTGCTGCAAGTTCTGCTTATTTTTTAGACGGATATAAGATTGTGAAAAACAATATTCCCTTAGGTGATATGGAATGGCATTTGTACAATCTTCAAGACGACCCAAGTGAACTAAACGACTTGATTCAAAAAGATCCAGAAAGGTTCCAGAAAATGTTGGCTGGTTATGAAGCATATGCAAAGAATGTTGGTGTACTGGAAATGCCAGAAGGATATTCAGCTCAAGGAACCGTGGCTAAAAAGTCCTATACTAAAATGCTAATGCAAGTCCTTCCTTATCTTTTGGCTGTTTTGGTTGGTATTTTTGCTTTAGTATTCTGGTTGAAACGAAGGAAACGAAAAGCAGAATAAAATAAGCTTAGTTCAGATAGAAAAAATTTAACATTTAACATACAACAAATAATAACCACCAAATAACATGAAAAACAACTTAATTTTAATAACAACACTGCTTACTATATTCAGTTTTAAAAGTTTTGCTCAGATTGACAAAGACAAATTGGCCATAGAGGTGAGCAAGGTAGATGCTGAAAATAACGAAATGCTGAAAAAATATATTTGGAAGTTTCATGCTCTTATTTCTGGAGAAGGTGGCAACAAAACCACACTAATCAGTGAGTTTAAGTTTGATGAAAAAGGAGAACTTAATGTAAAGATTGTTGATGGTCAAACCAACATAGAATCGAAGCCAGGAATTAGAGGTAAAATGCAACAGAATGCTTTGGAAAGTAAGTTAGTCTATGTTAGCAACGCAATGAAATACAGTTTAGCCTATACCTATATGACGAAAGGTCAACTCTTAGATTTTTTTGCTAAAGCAGAAATTAATGAGAACAATGGTATCATCGTTGCAATGGGTAAAGATGTATATGTTAAAGGGGATGCGTTAACCATACAGATTGATGCAAAAACCAAGGTTTTTATAAGCAAGTCTTTCTCAACCCAAATGGGTAAAGATACTATAAAAGGCGAAGTTCTATATGAAGCCTTAAAGTCTTCGCTGGTAAACCATATTTCAACAACAAAACTGGAAATGCCAGTTGAAAAAATAAGAATAGATGGAGAGAACAAGGACTACACAATTAAAGTGGACTAGCAGTAATAAGTGGATTGACATGCATATAGTCAATCACCATTTAGAAGAATAAAATCAACAATTTTGTTGATTGAAAAGGGTGAAAAGCATTTGTAAAAAGATTTTAAATAATGGAAGATAATAAAAATAATGTCTTTACGGAAATAGAAATCAACGCTTCACCCGAAAAAGTGTGGAGCGTGCTAACGGATTGGAAAAAGTTAAAAGAATGGAGTTCGTCTTTTGTAGGTATTTCTACAGATCAAATGATTAAAGGAGAGCGATTTGTTTCTTATTTCAAAAATCCTTTGACAGGTGGTGCAATAGAGTTGGAGCATGTATGTACAGACTATGAAGAAGGGAGAAAATTTGGTTGGTCAGGTGATATTATTGGGAAAGTAACGGATCTTCACATTTATTCAGTAGAACCTACACTGAAAGGCACTACATTATTCAAACAAGAGGATGGATTGCATGGCCCACATAGCAAGTTATTGAACTTTTTGGCTGAACATCACATGATGTCAATGTATAAAAAGTTCAATCTAGAGTTAAAGGTAAGAGTAGAATTACTTCATCCTAGGGCGTAGACCGAAATATTAAAATCAATTACATTGGATAAAGGAAATGGCAAGATACTTAAATAAGCTTTTCTATATTCTTAGCATTATTTTAAGTCATAATGTTTATAGTCAAAACGAGTTTTTTCATGAACTATCGATAGAAAAAAAACTGATTAAAAAAGAAAAATGGGAGCTCTTTGGTGAAGCTAATTTTAAATATATCTACAATGAAATAGGATGGAGAAGATGGGGTGTGTCATTTTCGGGGGTTCGAAAAATTAAGCGCTTTAGTCTTTTTGGTGGGGTAAATACTTATTATACCTTCGATGAAAGCATTATAAATTTCTTTGAAGTTCGACCTTGGACCACTTTGCAATTAAATATTCCTATTATTGCAAATATCACGTTGAGGCAAAGACTAAGGTATGAATGGCGATTTTTCCATACAGAGGATAAATCTTCAACAAGAGAAAACTATGGTCGATTAAGGTATCAAATAGGTTTTGATATCCCTATACCAATTAAGGCAGAGTCTTCATGGAAAATTCGCCCTTTCTTTGAATGGTTCTTCATCAAAGCCCCAGCAGATTTTGAACGATTTTCTAATGAAAGAGATTTCGGATTAATGGCAATTAAGCGTTTCAAAAATGAACATGAACTTTCATTTGGTTCTACAAGGGAAGTTTACTACAACTTAGATTCAGAGCCAGAATACGGGTATCTTTTTTTTGTTGGATATTCATTTTAAATCTCAAGAAATTGAATAGTGAACCAGATAAACTAATAAATAAAACAATTGTAAAATGAATAAAATAAACTTACAGATTAGATCAGTACTATTTATTGTAATAATTGTGGGAAACTTAATCAGTTGTGTACCTACTGCTGTGGTTACCATAGCTGTGATCAAAAGCAACAAACGTAATCCCAGAAAACTTTATCTATCAGCATCAATTCCAGAAATAGATAAAACCAGAGAAGCCAAAATTTTGACTGCTTTTTTTGGATTAGACAATGGCTTGACTTTTAAAGCGCGAGCCATATACAGAAAAGCGCAAGGTAAAGATGGAATGCCTTTGGTATTTTCGCATGAACTTGATCCGAATAGTCTTCAAGGTGCGGACTTTGCTGTTACCACCAAAAATGGAAAAGTATTTATAGTAGAAGCAGCAAGCTTTCTTCCTGCCAACGAAGAATTTGAATTGAGAACTGTACTGCTAATTGGTGAGTATGGCAATTATCCCGACAACCCCCCTGTTTCTGTGGAAGTGGTAGGTGATTTGATGGCAAGAACAGGACAAAACTATAAAGGTCAAAGTGTAAGAGTGATTCCTTTGGAAGAAGGTCCTGTTTTGAGTTATGCCGAATATTTTACCATTGATGAAAATTACCCCTACATAGCAAAAGGTAAAGGTTGTGACTGCCCTAAGGAAGAAACAAAAATGGTGGTAAAAGTAGTTTGGGCTGGTGGTGTAAGAGCTATAAATGGCAAAGAACTTGGAGATAATGAATTGAAAGATTTTGTAGTTACCCTTATTAGTGGTGCCGATACAACAAAAGTAACGCCTTTTAAACTGGCTGACTTAGGCGATAGCGAAAACAACATTGATCTTTGCATAAAACAATCGGGCACTCCTATTCTTATAGAAGTTAATGAAAATATTGCCATTGACCCTAATAATGATAAAAACCCGAAGACCCAAATGAAAGTGGTGGGTAGATGGTAAACCAATGAAAAATAAGGTAAATACTATAGAATGTGTTTTGATATTCACTTTTGTAGCGATGGTTTCTTGTGCTAAAGAGCCAACTAATTCAAATGAAAAACTTGAAGTAGTAACCCACGATCAGTTTAATGAATTTGTGAAAAAGACGGGTTACATTACCGATGCCGAAAAATTCGGTTGGTCTATTGTTCAAACAGATGTATTCAATTTTCATAAAGTTGAAGGAGCCAATTGGAAAAAACCCGATGGAAAAGACGAGCCTAAATCAAGCGATTTGCCTGTAACACAAGTTAGCTACAATGACGCTATGGCATATTGCAAATGGTCTGGTTCAAGATTGCCTTCTTATGAGGAATATT
>JBJXGB010000204.1:0-2613 GCA_046152935.1 Cytophagales bacterium | reverse complement strand
GGAAGCCATCTACTTGAGTGTTTGTGATAAAGAAGTTCTCAGGCAAGCATGTGGAAATGAAAGAAAAACTAGCCCCCAGCTTGCGGGCGTGCATTATCCAGTACTTTTATTTCTTATTCTGATAAATAAACAAAAAATGCATACAATGAAACTGAATCTCGCAACATTCATACTAGTGCTGCCAACGCTTTTATTCGCCCAGGCCAAATACCTTGTTTATTTTACCGATAAAAATAATAGCCCATATTCAGTAGATCGTCCTTCAGAGTTTTTATCTCCAAAATCGATTGAAAGAAGGGAAAAACAGCGTATTTCGATCAAACCTAGCGATCTGCCAGTAAATAAAATGTATGCAGATTCTTTACGAAAACTAGGTTTAACAGTTTGGTACACCTCAAAGTGGTTCAATGCTGCTTACATTGCCATTGCCGACACATCTATCATTAAAAATACGGTAGACAAGCTAGCATTTGTAAAGAAAACGCAACTATTGATACCTAATTTGAACCCTTCGGTATTGCGAACAGGCAAATCGAAGAAGCTGGGCAGCTTGCGATACGCACTAGAGGATAGCAACTATGGCGAATCGTTTACCCAAGCGAGCCAAATATGTGCCGATGAAATGCACAAAGAAAATTTTAGAGGCGAAGGTATGACCATTGCCGTATTGGATGGAGGCTTTACAAACGCCAACGATGTATACTTTTTGGACAGCGTATTTTATCAAAACAGAATACTCGGTACGCACGATTTTGTAGAAAATGATAAATTTGTGTACAGTTTTTCCGACCACGGCACTAATGTGCTTTCGTGTATTGGCGGCTATGCCAAAGGCAAATTGATAGGCACAGCTTATAAAGCCAATTTTTATCTTTTTCGTACCGAAGATGGCAATTCTGAATACCCTGTTGAAGAGGCCAACTGGCTAATGGCGGCCGAGCGAGCCGATAGCTTGGGGGCTGATGTAATTAATTCTTCACTAGGCTACACTTCGTTCGATGACTCGAAACTCACTTACAAATACCGCGACCGTGACGGGCGCAAACCGATAAGTTCGTTGGCCGCCACCATGGCCGCCCGCACCGGCATGATATGCGTGATAAGTGCTGGAAATGGCGGTGACAGCCGCTCCGACCCCTATATTTCTGCCCCTGGCGATGCCGATTCAGTGCTTACT
This sequence comes from Cytophagales bacterium, assembly GCA_046152935.1. Lineage (GTDB taxonomy): Bacteria > Bacteroidota > Bacteroidia > Cytophagales > UBA9547 > CAZMFZ01. The sequence continues at coordinate 1,436 of JBJXGB010000204.1, read as the reverse complement.
GTTGGTGCGATCGACAAAAATGGAGAAATTGCTAGCTTTAGCTCCTACGGCCCCAGCATTGATGGCCGAACCAAGCCAGAAGTAGTAGCATTGGGCGTATTTGCCACCATCGGCTTATCGAATGGCTCGATAGGCACCGCCAGAGGCACTTCGTTTTCTGCCCCGATTATGACAGGAATGGTGGCTGGTTTGTGGCAATCGTTGCCCGATGCTACCAACATGGAAATAATAGATTTGGTAAAGCGATCGGGCGATTTATACCAACAGCCAAATGCCAAATATGGCTACGGCACGCCTTGTTTCTTCAAAGCCAGGCTGCTCAATTTCGGTAAAAGCAATGTGGTGATAAACGACCAGTATTTGTATCCAAATCCGTTCACAACCGAAAACTTATTGTTTGTGGTAAACCAAAACGACAAAGGCAGCACCTACGATATTGAGTTTTTCGACATTTCGGCCAAAAGCATTTTTAAGCAAAAAATAGAAAACGCCCAAGCCTCCAATGTATTGAGCATCTCTTCAGCTTCATTGACTTCAGGCTTGTATTTTGTGCGAATATCGACACCCGCATCTTCAAAAGTACTAAAGTTGATAAAAAATTGAGAAGGATAATGGTGGTGAAAAAACACCAAAAATGTCAAAAAATGGGTGTTTTGCTGCTTTAAAACAAAGCTTAAGCCTGTGTTGGCTTGAAATTATCTAGGGAGATAAATTGCAACAAAGTGTTGCTGCGAAAGCTTTCGGAACTTCTTGTATTTAGCAGCACTAAAGCTAATATTGGGCCTTCAAGTATCTTCAGATTCTATCTATTTCCACTTCCGAAAGACCAGTAATTTCGGCAATATCTTTTGTTGGCAAACCTCTAAGCTTCAATTTTCTAGCAACAGCCATTCTTTCCTCAATCTTTCCTTCAATTTTTCCTTCATCGAACGCTGTGTCGATTACGCCCTTCAAGTCTCGGTACGATTTTAGGCTCGCTTCGTAATCATTGCGTTCTTGCTCGCTGTATTTTGCAATCTCGGCTTTCTCAAAAGCTTGTTCAAATATTTCGTCTTTAAAAGTCGCTGGAATATTTTCTAAAAGTTCCAAATTCTTAATAAAATACAACCATTTATCTAATCTTGTTTTTAATTTGTACTCTGCTGTATTGAAATTCGGCATTTCTAAATACACAAATTTTAATTTGTCGTAAAATATTTGATTATTTTGGTCTTTCAATGCCACCGTATGCACTACTTCTTTCCCTTTTTCATCAAAGGTGAAATCTAATACGCCAATACAATACACGGCTTTCAACTCATAATTCCAATCTCCCTTTTCTGCTTGTTCTTGTATTGGAAAAGTTGAATAATAAACTGTTCTGTCTTTAAAATAATTTTGTTTTGCCTTCTGCAGTTCTACTATTATTTTCTCCCCTTTATCGTTTTGGCAATAAA
>JBJXGB010000201.1:0-6419 GCA_046152935.1 Cytophagales bacterium | reverse complement strand
CTTATTTAATGGAAGGTATTGCTTTGGTATAATAAGGAACTAACCAAGCTTGATATCAAACTACGAAATGAAAAATTAATGATTAAAAATGAAGAATATTAGAAGCAGAATATTGTTGTGCTCATAGCCCTGGCCAATTTGTTTGGGTTTTTCCTAGTAGCCATTGTTACTGCCGCTTATAGCCTAATTAAGAATGAAGATATTAAATCAAGTCTTTGCGATTTTATTGATAATATTTGGGTTGATTTTCGGGCCAATAATTATCATCTTTGTATCACAATTATTCGCCACACTTAACAAACTAAAAAAATGATTATCCTTTTAATTGGCATTTTTGCTATTGGGTTAGTATTGGCTTTTGGAGGTGGATACGCTGCTTATCAAGCAATGAAATTATAGAATAAAATGCCAAACAGAATAACCAAACTTTTTTCAGAAAAGTCGAACAATATCCTCTCCATTTATTTTACTGCAGGTTATCCTCAATTGGAAAACACAGTGCCGATGCTGGAAGCCATTCAAGATGCTGGTGCTTCACTTGTAGAAATCGGAATGCCTTTTTCTGATCCATTGGCCGATGGGCCAGTAATTCAGGAAAGTAGCATGACTGCCATCAAAGGTGGCATGTCGATTCCAAAGCTTTTTGAACAACTAAAAGACATTCGCAAAACTGTCCACATTCCGTTAGTTTTGATGGGCTACATCAATCCAGTAATGCAATATGGCGTTGAGAAATTTGCACAAAAAGCTTCTGAAATTGGAATAGATGGCGTGATTTTGCCCGATTTGCCCTTGCAGGAATATTTGGAAGAGTACAAAGCCATTTTTGAAAAATACAATTTAAAGAATATTTTTTTAATCACCCCTCAAACATCAGACGAACGAGTGAGATATATAGATTCATGCACAGATGGATTTATTTACATGGTTTCCTCCGCAAGCACCACAGGCACAAAAGAAGGCACTGCCGATTCTCAAATTGGCTATTTTGACCGCATAAATAGTTTGGGATTGAAAAACCCTAGGGTTATTGGATTCGGAATCAAAGACAAAGCCAGTTTCCAAAAAGCTTGTCAGTATGCGACTGGAGCCATTATTGGTTCGGCTTTTGTGCAGGCTGTAAGCACTACGAATCCTGTTGAAGACGGGGCTAGGTTTATTAAGTCGGTTTTGGCGGAATAAAATTCTCTGAATTGTCGAAGGTTTGTAATCTAGGCAAATGACAAATCGTAGTTTTCCACATCACAATTTTTAATCATTGATGCATTATTTGATGGCTAATTATTTTCGATTTTAGATAATTAGTCGTAGTTTTGCAGCCCTTTTACAATTTAATTAAAAACAATGTCTAAAAGTTACGAAACAGTATTCATTCTAAATCCCGTTTTGCCCGAGCCCCAGGTGAAGGATACTGTAGAAAAATTCAAAAAAATTCTTACAAATGGTGGTGCTACTATCACCAATGAGGAATTTTGGGGCTTAAAAACGCTCGCATACCCTATTAATAATAAAAAATCTGGGTATTATGTTATGTTCGAATACAATGCACCTCCTACACTTATCAGAACTTTTGAGATAGAGTTTGTACGTGATGAAAACGTGTTGCGTTTCCTTACAACGGTATTAGATAAATTCTCATTGGCATACAATGATAAGAGAAGAAAAGGTTCATTTAAAAAATCTAAACAAACTGAAGGTGCAGCATAAGAACATGACACTCGTAAACGAGAAAATAAACAACGTAGAAACGCGCAAAAAATATTGCCGTTTCAAGAAAGCAGGTATCGACTATATTGATTACAAAGACGCTGATTTCTTGTTGAAGTTTGTAAATGAGCAAGGAAAATTACTTCCTCGCAGGATCACCGGCAATAGCCTTAAATTCCAAAGAAGAGTAGCTCAAGCCGTAAAAAAAGCACGTCATATCGCCTTGATGCCTTATTTGACTGATGGCTTGAAGTAATCATTCATCATTTACAAACCATAAGAAAAACAGAAATGGAAATTATATTAAAAGAAGATCATAAAGGCTTAGGCTTTAAAAATGATGTGGTGAATGTGAAGCCAGGTTTTGGCAGAAACTTTCTCATCCCACAAGGTGTAGCGATTCAAGCAGACAAAACCAGTAAAAAAATATTGGCTGAAAATCTGAAACAGGCGGCTCACAAAGCGGAGAAATTGAAAAAAGACGCTATCGATTTAGCTGAAAGATTAAATGCATTGACACTCGAAATTGGTGCAAAAGTGGGCGAATCTGGTAAAATATTTGGTTCTATCACTCCATTGCAAATTTCTGATGCATTGAAAAATAAAGGTTTCAATATCGACAGAAAGAAAATTTACTTCAAAGACGAAATCAAAGAAGTAGGTGAATTTGTAGCACATATCATTATTCACAAAGAAGCTCAGGCTTCAGTGAAATTTAAGATTGTAGCTGAATAATAATTCATCAAGTTGTATCACAAAAAAAGCCTCATTTGAGGCTTTTTTTGTTGCTTAGTTTGTAACTTTCTTCTTTTCCAACGCCTTCTTTACTCTTCTTTTTGCCAAAATATTGGCAAATCTGCGTAATTGCACATTCCCCACATTTAGGACTTCTGGCTACACAAATATATCTACCATGCAAAATCAACCAATGGTGGGCTTTGGGAATGTATTTATCAGCAATATGCTTTACCAATTCTTTTTCAACTGCTAAAGGCGTAGAAGCAGTTTGTGGCACCAAGCCTAGTCTTTTCGAAACCCTAAAAACATGGGTATCCACAGCCATAGTTGGTTTATTATACACCACTGAAGCGATTACATTGGCTGTTTTCCGACCAACTCCAGGCAATTTAATCAACTCATCAATATCGCTCGGCACTATTCCTTTAAACTCTCCAATCAAAGTTTGTGCCATACCGATGATGTTTTTCGTCTTGTTATTTGGGTAAGAAACACTTTTAATATAAGGAAAAACATCGTCAAAACTAGCTTTGGCTAATATTTCGGGAATCGGAAAAGCATTAAAAAGAGCGGGAGTGATGAGGTTGATGCGTTTGTCGGTACACTGTGCACTGAGAATTACTGCAATGAGCAATTCGTATGGATTTGAATAATGCAGTTCCGTTTCGGCTTCTTTCTGGTTTTCGGAGAAATATTCTATAAAGGCTTTGTAGCGTTCTTTTTTGGTCATTCTTAGTTCAGTCAATCAATGCAGGTTAAATTTCAACCAATTTAATTGCTTCTGAAGGATCAATTTCTTTAAACATAACAGCTAGAGTGGAATCGTAATACTTATCAATTGTATTTAAATTGGTAAATATGAGTTCCTCAATTAACGGTAGGGAAGGTGTAATTGATGCGAAAGAAAGATTTGTTTTGAATCTAATTTCGCCATCAGTAAAATCCATTTCAAAGTTGCCTAAAAAAACTTCGTAATTAATTCTGTTTAATAGTTCAGATAACGCAATCAATTTATTTTCAGGGCAATTAACCCCAATAAATGAATAGAATGAGAGCGAAAACTCTTCTTCATCAACTTGCAAGTAACACTGAAATTTACCCTTTTCGAGAGTTAAACCAAACAAAAAAGTATTTTTTGTATCCGGCTGACTATATTGCCATCCTTGGCTCAAAAGAAACGCTTTAACTAGTTCTAACATGATTATTAGATTTTTTATAGATGTCAATTTTGTTTGTACTCAGATGCCTTGAAAGAGTTACTTGATGTGTAGAATTGTTGTAAATCAGATTGGCTGATACACCTTTTTGAATTTTCTGTTTTTCAAAATATTGAACCTTTCGACTACTATAGCGGCTTCCAGTACTTCTTTTTATTGAACTTAAAAAGGTTTTTTTTGATCTATATCCTATGGTTCTTAGAGGCAATGACTTTAATATGAAGTTCTGAATTCTTTCAAATGATGGACAATCAATAATGTCAAAAAAAACATCTCTATTTGGCGTGTATGAATCAGGGACTGTTGCAATTTCAATTAACTGAGAATCCTTTAATTTAAAGTCTCTATGTATATCAATTATATGATATTTAGGATCAGTATCTTGGAAAAATAGTTCAAATTGAGAAATTTTCCTTTTTAGAAAATTTAAAACCTTAATAGATTTAACTCGATAAACAAGCCACCTATTGGTCTGAGAATCATTATCTACCCAATCTAAAAGATATAAGTTTCCGTTATTACCATCTTCGTACAAGGTTAATAATGGTCCATCAAAATTGATAAGATCACCAATTCTAATTAGGTTATCCCTGAGGATATTATCAATGTTTTTATAAACTAAATTTTCCATCACTGTCAAATATACTAAATAATTCAATTATTCTGCTTCTCAAATCTGTGTTTTCATATTCATGAAAAGTGAAATGCCCTTGAATATTAGGAATACTTGCCATTCCGTCATCAAACTGAATATCGATTTTAACGATGTAACTGCCAACTGATTTTGAAAAGTTTCTTTTACTTTTAAACAAGTTTTTATATTTGGAATATGCTTTTTCAAAAGAATCAAATAACGATAATCCATAGCCTAAACACATTAAATCTGAATCATCAAGCATCTTTGGAGGAGGATCTGAGATTAGATGAAGTGGTTTAAAGTTCTTTTCGTTGTCTATATTTTCATAAACCCATCTAAACGCTGATTTTTTGACTTCCATAAATTCTTTTGGAGGGCAATTGGGATAATTATCCAGTAAAAGTTGATATTTCAATCTTTTAAAACTCATCATTAGGCTAAAATAAGAAAACTAATCAATTCAATCCTCATCCAACCCAAGCAGCATGTTACTCAAAGCATTGCCCAATTCGGCTTTGGTGTGCGTGTCTCCTGCAAAAATGGCCTTTTCTATGCCTGTACGGTATATTTTTTCGGCTTCTTCTTCCTTGCCTTGCTTTCTTAACAAACTTCCTACTTGATAATAAGTTCCCAAATAATCTGGATTGGTCTGAAGAAGCATACTGAAATATTCAAGTGCTGTATCAATATCAAATTTAGAATACTCCAAAGCGACAGCATATAAATTGAAAGCATCAAAAGGATCTTCTTTTAAGAATTCTAGAAGTGTTTGAAGACGTTGATTTTCCATTGAATAGATTTTAGAACAAAGAAAATAGAATAAAGATTTACTAACAACAACCATTCCTTGAATAGCGTTAGGTTTAAACCCAACGCTATTCAAGGAATATCATAAACACAAAGCTAAAGATGCAATTAGATCATTTTTAAAGCCTCAACTACTGAATTCACTGGCAATTGACAGGTTTTGTTCTCACAAACATAAATCAAAGTTTCGTTTTCTTTGGTATCTCGATTTTGCAGTAAAGGCAAGTGACTTTTCCCATTGGTACCTACCAAAATGGCATTGGGAATGAAATGCTGATCTAATTTAATTCTGAAGTCTAAATAATTTGACCCTGAAATCGCTATTTCTTTAATGGGTTCCACATTTAACGCTAATAAATTTCCCCAATTTGATAAATGGCTTGGTTCGGCTACCAACATATCGCCCATTTTAGATAGCATTTTTTGAGCAAGTTCTTGATAAAATGGTTTCTCTAAAATTGCACCAAGTAAAAATAGATTGATGGCCATTTGAGAATTGGATGCAGGTATTACATTGTCGAAAATCTCCTTTTTGCGGGCAATTAGTTTTTCGGCATCTTTGGATGTAAAGAATAGAAATTCTTCTTCGGTATCTATAAATTGTTTGAGTGCGGATTCTGTCAATTGTTCGGCTTCAAACAACCATTTTTCATCAAAAGTGGCTTGATACAAATTGATAAAAGCCTGAATTACAAAGGCATAATCTTCCAAAAAGCCAATAATACTTGCCTTTCCATCTTTATAATTATGATACAAACCTTGCTTATTTTTCAATTTCTCGACTAAAAAATTGGCGTTCTTGATTGCCAAATCTAAGAACTCAGGTTCGTTAAAAGTTCTGTATGCATCTACTAAACCATTGAGCATCAATCCATTCCAAGAAGTCAATATTTTATCGTCTAATCCTGGGCGGATTCTTTTGGCTCTTTCATTTAGCAAAACTACTTTCCAATTATTGAGAATGGAGTAAAATACATTTTCATCTATGTTTTTCGATTTAGCAAATTCCCTAGGCGATACTTTTGCCCACAAAATATTATTCTCATGTTCCCAATTTCCTTCGGAATTGACATTAAAATATTCAACAAAAAGTTGAAATTCTTCTGGTGGAATAAGATTTTGCAATTCACCCATTTTCCACACATAAAATTTGCCTTCTTCACCTTCCGAATCAGCATCTAAAGCGGAATAAAATCCAAATTCAGGAGAAGTCAATTCCCGTTTTACAAATGCAATGGTTTCGTAAACAGTAGCTTTGAATAGTGGATCTTTTGTAATGCGATAAGCATCAGCATACAAGCTCAATAATTGTC
>JBJXGB010000187.1:0-7095 GCA_046152935.1 Cytophagales bacterium | reverse complement strand
TAAGTATGGAGTGAAGAAACTCCTGTTTTTGGGTTCCTCATGCATTTATCCTAAGATGTGCCCTCAGCCTATTAAAGAGGAGTATTTATTAAGTGGATATTTGGAAGCTACCAACGAACCTTATGCCATTGCTAAAATTGCTGGACTGAAGATGTGTGAGTCGTATCGAAAACAATATGGAGTAGAGATGATCTCCGCGATGCCAACGAATCTATATGGACCCAATGATAATTATGATTTGAATAATTCTCATGTGCTCCCTGCGCTCATCCGAAAATTTCATGATGCCCAAACAAAGAACCTGCCTGCCGTTGAAATTTGGGGTACCGGTTCACCAAAGCGTGAGTTTTTGCATGTGGATGATTTGGCCGATGCCTGTGTTTTTTTGATGGAAAATTATAGCGATGAGCAACATGTAAATGTAGGAACCGGGGTAGATGTAAGCATCAAAGAACTGGCCGAAATGGTTAAAGAATTAGTAGGCTTTAATGGCCAACTTTTGTTTAATATCGATAAACCGGACGGCACTCCACGCAAATTATTGGACGTTTCAAAACTTCATAAGTTGGGTTGGCAACATCGCTTGGATTTAAAAGATGGGATTCAATCGGTTTTGTCGGATTTGGAAAAATCCGGATGGAATTTCGATCGAAAATAAAAAAGTTTTTGGATTCTTTTTAATCAAAAAATTGATTTTTTAGTATAGGCATAAACGTTAGTAAAATCGTCTCCTAAAAAATTAATATTTTTTTGCATTCAAGAGGTGTTTATTTTTGATTGAAAATCCAATAAGGAAGAAGTCAAGGATCACAATTGGCGAATTTTCATGTTCTACGTTAAAGTACCCACTTCAATTCAAAATTTTGGGTTGAATTTAACGCAATCTGCTTTTTTTCAGTCATTTAGGATTGAAAATAGAAAGGAACTTCTGAAAATTAACCTTTAGGCGCACTAAAACACCCCATTTACACCTTCTCGTAATGTAAGGGAAGGAGATTTCATTTGCAAACTTTTTATCATTTTTTTTATTTCACCTTTTTAAATTTCTTGCATGAATAAAAGCTTTGAACAGGAAATTTTTAAATTGTTTAAATCTTTTAACCATTGATTTTCAGCCTAAAATTTGCCAACTATCTCAAAAATTGGGTGAAATTTTACAGAAAACTTGCATTGTATCACCGAAGCAAGTAAATTGCGGTAACAAATCCTGAAAAGGAAAATCCATTGAGTTCCTGCGAATACTTTTGTCATTCTCGCGAAATGACCAAAGTCTTACCCTCAAAAAGTAATAGTTGTACTCTGGAAACCGGTTTAAAAAAAATAAGCTTAGTGAAAAAATTCTACTTCAATTATTTCCTTCCTCTGTTTCTGCGCACTTTGATGGCTATGCGCGGGGAATCGTCATTTTTAGCTGCTAACACTGAAATAAATCTAATCAAAATAAATTCTATGAAAAACAATTACTCTCAACGAGGAAAGTTAACTACAGGCCTTCGCCAATGGTGGTTAATGTTAACAGCAGCAATTCTGTTAACCCTCACAATTGGAACGCATACGAGTAATGCGCAAAGCATTACCAACTATGCCTTCTCCGCTTCAAGCGGTTCTTTCACTCAGATCGCTGGTACGGGTGGTAGTACTAATATTGGTGCCATTCAGGCAGACTTCGGTACTTCCGGCTTCTTCCCAATTGGATTTAACTTCCTCTATAATGGAGTGAGTTACTCTCAATTCTTCGCTCATTCCGATGGATACATCGGTTTAGGTGGAACAACAAGCGGAAGTGGTTTTAATGATTTAACTACTGGCTTAGGCTCAGCAAGACCCTTACTTGCTCCTTATTGGGACGATAATAGTGGTACAGGCGGCGCAGTTGCTGGTGTTGGTACCTATGCGACTACCGGATTAGCCGGAAGTAGAATTTTAACAGTTGAGTTTTTAAATTGGAGAGTTAATTTTGGTGGACCTGTTTCAACTTCATTTCAAGTGAAATTGTATGAAGCTACAGGTGTCGTTCAGTTTGTTTATCGTGCCGAGACGGGTCCTGCATCAGGAGCTGCTGCATCTATTGGAATTACTGCATCTGGTACAGGTGCTGGAAATTTCCTTTCTTTAAGTAGTGCCGGTGCTGCACCTACTGTTTCTTCTGTTACAGAAACAACAACCATTGCAACCGTACCTGCTACAGGGCAAGAGTATTCTTTTACTCCTCCGGTTGCACCTCCTGCACCTACATCTCTTACCTTCTCTGCGGTTACTAATAATAGTATGTCATTAGATTGGGTAGATGCTGCTGGTGAATTGGGTTATGTAGTTGAACGCTCTTTGGATGGTATTAATTATACGCAGGTTGCTTCCTTACCAGCTAACACGGTTACTTTTGCTGCTACAGGTCTTTCTGCGGGTACTAGCTATTTTTGGAATGTGAAAAGTTTTAGTGAAGGTTCAAAGAGTGCTGCTTTAAATAGTAATCAAAATACTTTAGCTGGCACATTGTGCGCAACTTATTCAGTAGGTCCAACTGGAACTTATGCTTCTCTTACTGCTGCATTAGCAGATATTCGCACAAATGGTTTAGCTTGTTCTGTTATTTTAGAATTGCAAGCCGCTTATGTAAGTACCGTTGAAACTTTCCCTTTGTGGACAGGTAACCTTGGAACGCTTGCTGCTAAAACAGTGACAATTCGTCCTGAAGTAGGTGCTGTTGGGTTGAGTATTACAAGTACACATTCTTACGCAACCGTTACCGACTCATTAACTCAATACTTAACTATTGATGGTAGAGCAGGTGGAATAGGAGCTTCTCAGTTGTCCATTATTAATTCAGCGTTTACTGGGTCAGCAATGCGTATCGCTCAAGAGTCTTCAAATAATACTTTTGAATCAATTGTATTCCGTGGTGTAAATAATACAACTACTAATGCAGTTGTGTTTATGGGCGGATCAACAATTGTGGGTGGAAGTGGAAATGACAATAACCTCTTTAATGAGTGTGATTTTCGTGATAATGCATCTTTCCCTAACAATTGTTTTATGGCATCTGGGAATACTACTGGTTCTATTGTAAATGACAATAATACCATTAGTAATTGTAGAATATATAATTTCTTTAGTGCGGGTGCTGCTACAATTGGTATTAATTTAATTGGGTTCAATAGCAATTGGAATATTACAGGCAATAGAATTTATCAGGAAGCTGCTCGTAATTATACGGTTGGTAATATTCATAAAGGAATCGTTACAAATAATACAAATGGTACATTTAATATAAGCAATAATATTATTGGTTTTGCGAATGCTAGTGGTACCGGAACTTATACGATGTCATGGTCAGCAACTGGTTTTGCCAATCGATTCTTTGGAATGGATTTAAATGTTGCAAATGCCCCGGTAACTACAGTTAGCGGAAACACCATTGCAAATTTTAACATCGCTACAAATAGTTCGGGTACTGGTTCAGGAGCTCCATTCTGCGGTATTTGGATCAACTCGGGTGGTGCTAATATTACAGGCAATACGGTAGGTTCTATGTCAGGAGTTGATAATATTCTTGTTCGTGGAACTGTAACAGGTGGATCAGCCACTACTGCCAATGTGATTGGTATTGCTCAGGGAGCAGCTTCCCCATCTTCTTCTACTATTACAAACAATAATATCGGCGGACTCGGGTTCAATGGTATTACTGTGGCATTTCTTAACGCAGCCACTGTAGGTGGTACCGTTTGCGGTATCTTCAATCAAGGGTCTACTGTGTTAACGGATCCAAGTGCTAACCGTACTATCAGTGGAAACATAATTGGCGGAACAGGAATTGCCAACAGCATGAGAAGTGGTGTTGCAATAAATGCTGGAGTTACTTCTACTGCTAATTTCTCGGTAATTGGTATTTTAAATGTCGGTAGTACACGTATTAACATTAATACTAATACTATTCAGAACCTAAGTGTACCTACTCGCAGTTCTGCGGGAGTTGTATATGGTATACATTCTACATCAGGTATTAGTACGATCACAGGTAATACAGTTCACACACTTACTTCAAACGCGAAGAATGTCGGAACTACTACTGCCGCTCATTTGATTGGTATTAGCCACACTTCATTATCAGCTCCAGTGGCCGGTACTGAAATAAATATTGCTCAGAATACCATTCGCAATTTGAAGATTAGTTCTGATTCTTCATTGGTGATTGTAAACGGTATTAGCTTTACGGGTGCTACAACATCAGGATTTAATTATCTAATTCAAAGCAATAATATTTATGATATTAGTGATCTTACCCTTACTGCAACCGATACTGCTAAAGTAACTTTCAATGGTATTGGTTTGTTTGGTGGTTTAGCTACTGTTCAGAATAACATGGTTAGTTTGGGAAATGGTAATACCAAATCTCAGATTTATCAAGGAATCGTGAAAAGCAATACGAATATTAACAGAATCATTCATAACTCTGTTTATATAGGTGGTAATGCTTCAACCGCTTCCGGTGTTGTTTCTGGTAGTACATGGGCATTCCGTCGTACACAACGTCCAACATCAGGTAATGATGAAATCATCAATAATATATTCTATAACGCGCGTACAACCGCAATCGGTGGTGCATTTGAATATGCAATTGGTTTGGATACGAATATTAATGCAACATCTTCTAAAAACGTTCTCTTTGCTGATTTCGCAAATGGTGGTCGTACTGGTATTCGCAATGCGACTATCGCTACCAGTTTAATTGATTGGAGAACATTAACAGGACTTGATTTGAGTTCTATCTCTGAGAATCCAAATTATATAGCTCCTACTGCTGCTACTCCTAATTTACATATTCAACCTTCTCCTGCAGTAACATGTGTTGAAGGTGCTGGATTGGCTATTGCCGGTCCTGCTAATGACTTCGACGGTCAGGCTCGCGCTGGATTAACACCTATAGATATTGGTGCGGATGCTGGCAACTTTGTTGCTTCTGGTGATTTTGTAAGCCCAACTATTGTTTCTGTAGTTGCTTCTCCAGCGGGTTCAGCATGTCTTGCTGCTTCACGATTAATTTCTGTTGACGTTTCTGATGCCAGTGGCATTTTAGGTGTTAATTTGAATTGGTCATTAAACGGCGTAGCTCAAACTGCTATTGTGATGGTGTTTAACGGTGGTCTTAACGTATGGGAAGGAACAATTCCTGCCAGCGGTAATTCACTAGTAGCATATTCTGTTACCGCTACAGACAATAGTGTAAATTTAAATACTTCAACAAGTGCTACTCAATCTTATAGAGATCAGTATTTGTTTGCTGGTTTATCTGCGGGAGTGGATCAAACGATCTGTCCGGGAACATCAACAAATTTAAGTGTTGCATCTCCATTCCTTAATTCAATTGTTTTCTCTGAAATCTCAGGTTTTGAAACAGGTACAGGTGCAGGTCCTCTTGCTCCGGGTGTAACAGGATTTGACTTTATAGAGTTAACTAATATTGGTAATCAACCAGTAAATATCAGTGGCTGGAGACTTGAAGTCACCGGTTCAACAACAGGTGTCTTTATTATACCTGCAGGTAATACAGTTCCTGCTGGTGGAACATTCACGATTGCTCGTACTGGTGGTGGTGCTGCTATCCCAGGGGTTTATGTTAATTCAGCATTATTATCAGTGGGTTCTGGAACTTCTCAAGGTTTTATTATTAGTGACTTGGGAGGTAATATTTCTGACGTAGTGGCGATCAACGGTGGGGCTCCTTTTAACCCAGTGGGTTCAGGTACTCCTGCTGTAACAGCTTCTATGTGGTCGGGTACTATTGCTTCTTCTTCTGGTACTGCAGGTATTCGTCGTACTGCTTTCGCTGATAGCAATACATCTGCTGATTGGACAGTAGCAAGCGCTGGTAACCTTACCAACTTTGGTGCATTTAACGTTGGCCTAGGTACTATCATGGTAGCTAACATCTCTTGGTCTTCCGGTGGTACTGGAAGTATTGAGAATGTTACTCCTCTTGCTTCTCCAACACAATATATTGTTACTTTAAATGATGGAGTTTGTACAGCTACCGATACGGTTAATGTAAGTTGGTTTACCACCTTACCTGCTCCTTTAGCTTATGATTCTTCACACTGTGGAAATCAACAGGTTCTAAGTGACGTTTCTACTGTTCCGGGTGCTATTGCATACCGTTGGTATACTACTCCTACTGGAGGAACACCTATTCAAAATCTTCCCGATACTAACTTGTTGCAAAACGTTGCGGTGACAACTACTTTCTATGTAGCTGCATTTGATGGCGTATGTGATGGTCCTAGAGTTGCGGTTACAGAAACTGTAATTCAACCAGATCCAATTGATATCGTTGCATCTTTAAATGATACAATTTGTCTTGGAAATATAGCAACACTAAGTGTTGTTCAAACAGGTTCAACAAATACCTACAATTATATTTGGGCGGGCAATGGTGTTGGAACTTTAAATACCAATGTTGGTACTCCAGTTATTTCGACTCCCACTACAACAGGTAGTCTTAATTTTATTGTAATTGGTACGGATGCTGGCGCAGGTTGCGTAATCACAGATACTCTTGTATTACGTACTGAACCAAATCCAAATGCAAGTGCAAACATTAATGCTATGACTATTTGCGCTGGTGATCCGATTCAATTGGCGGTTAGTGGAACCATTAACGCGACCATTGGTCAAAATGAAGCCACTAGTTCAACAACAAGTTATCCAACTGCATATGGTGCATTTTATTGGGGTCATCGTCAACAAGTATTAGTACTTGCTAGTGAATTGGCAGCAGCCGGATTTACTGCAGGACCTATTAATAGCTTGGCATTTGATGTTACAGCGGCAGCCGGTCAAGTATTGACAGGGTATACAATTAGATTGAATCATACTACTGCTAGTGCTCTAACAACACAACAAGCAACAGGTGCTATAGTATTTGGTCCTGTAAATTATAACTCTACCGTAGGTGTTAATACACATACATTTACTTCGCCGTTTGTTTGGAATGGAGTGGATAATGTAGTTGTAGAATCATGTTTTAATAATGCTGGTTTTACTACAAACTCTACGACCAAAATGGATAATACAAGTTTCGTATCCAGTCGTTGGTTGAAT
>JBJXGB010000184.1:0-3469 GCA_046152935.1 Cytophagales bacterium | reverse complement strand
ATATTGTTGCAAAAATAAAATTCAACTCACAATATATCTACACGCGGAAAGAATTGAACTGGAAGACAAATCTTTCAACAGTCAAGGTCAAGAAATTATCCAGTTTGCGAGAAGTAATAAAATAAATTTAATTTTAGATTTAGAAAATAATTTGGAGGTAAATGACTTTCGAGACAATATACATTTGAATTCACAAGGTCAGAAAAAGCTAGCTAAGGCAGTTTTTAAACAAATGACTGAAAGTGTTCAACTCCAATAAAGATCATCTAGTTAGGAAGTGTCTTTCTTCAAAACATTAAGGCTTTTAAACACTTTAAAAAATACAAACAGAAATACAAGGCCCCAAAAAGCGTTGTTGGCCATATATTCAAAGCAATTGGTGCGCCACATCTGCATAAAAATACCAGTAAAAAATAATCCACTTCCAAAAACATAGCCGCCAAATAGCGACTCTGCTTTTACAGAAATATATGACAAAAAGCCCCCCAAGGCAAAGCAGCCGACAATGATGCCAATAAATCCATAGCTTATGTAACAATCTACTATGTAAGCAGGTTTGGCCGATACTATGGAAAGCTCACTAATAACCCCAATGTCTGTCACTCTCTTCATTACCAATACCTCCGTATTTGGCTTATCAGGATTGAAAATTCGAGGCACAATGCTTTCTAAAGCTTGGTACACAATCTGAAAATAGTAGTGGTCAATTCTCAGTGGTACTTCGGCAACATACTCGGTAAACATACTAATCTCAGATAACCTGCCAGTCAAAAAGCCCCAATTTGTTTTGGCAATATCTACATTTCCAGATTGTATTTCTGCTATGGCATATTCTACAAGGGCTTGTCCTTGCAGTTCACCACCAGTGCCTACAGCCCTTATCACAGAGTTGTAGGCTGGTATATAAGTGAAATAAAACCCAATAACAATGGGTGCGGCAATGATGATTGTCTTTTTATAGTTCTGGTATAAGTAAGTTCCGAGTAAAATGAGTGGTACTATTATTGCTTCTTTCCAGCCAGAAGTAAGTGCCGCGAGATAATTGACTACAAATAGTCCGCCAGCGATGGCTTTGGGCAGTAATGCTTGTTGCGGAAGCGCAAAAGCAAGGCTTAAAATGGATGATACAATCGCTACACCAGATACAATTTGTGCGATTTGTGACAGACCTGGGATAAACTGAACTAATACACTTATAACAATCAAAACTATCGCGAATGTGAGTGTAAACTGAGCCGTATCGGCAATATTGATTGCATATTTTGGCTTTTGATAGTCCATAAAACTAACAATTCCAATTACATAGAAACTATGCCCAGTCAAATAATATCTTTGGCATTGGGCCATTAATTCTATTTTTTTCCAGTCAATAATAAAGAAGGGATCTTGATCGAAAAATGTGTAGCCCATTTCACCAAAAAAGAAAAATATCGAACTTAATGCCATATAGCTCGCAAAAATGATATGTGGCAAAACCAAAGGGCGCATTGCTTGTTGAAATAGACTGCGGTCGGTAGGCAGCGCCTTCAAATTGCCGCTCAAACTAAAATAAAAAACCCAAATGCTGCCCGACCAAGCGATCAAGTACGAAAATATGACATCGCCAGAAAAAACGAATGACAAAAAAAGTGGTGCTAGCAATAAAAAGTACTTGATTAAATTCATGTAAGCGAATCAATTAATAAAGAAATGCTATGTTAATATCATCGAAAAATTTGTAAAACTATGAATATAAATCATAATGAGCCTTAACATGAAGTAAATCTAGGTATTTTGCTAAGTAAATTAAGAATCCATTTGCGATTTGGATGTTGACCGATGCAAAAGGCTGCAAATCGATCGAGACCGCCACAGATCTAAAAGGCAGCGGTAGTGTAACACATGTAGTTGACATGGTTTTAATGCCAAATTAATTTTTGAATTGAGCAAATTTGAATTGCCGTTGGTTTTTTGGCCATCGGTATTTTTTTAAAATTTAATCATAAGCTCGCCCAAATTTACATTCATGCCAATATTCAGTTTTTTACGCAAACGATAGCGTTTCAATTCCACACTTCGGTAAGTAATATTTAGCAATTGGGCTATCTCTTTCGAGGAATGATTCATCCGCAATAAAGCGGCCAATTTCAGGTCGCTTGGTGATAGCCCAGGGTAGGCATGAATCAATTTCATAAAGAAATCTTCATGCACTTTATTGAAATTATCTTCAAAAATATGCCAATCGTTTTCATTAGTAATATTGCTATCTATCAAATGTAAAATATTATTGTAAATTTTAGAGGTAGGTTGCCCATTTTGTTCGGCTTTAAGATTTACCACTTCTTCTCTTATTTCAACCAACAATTCGCTTTTTTTGATGAGAACCATCGTAGTATTGGCAATTTCTTCCGATTTTCTAATCAAATCTTGCTCCAATTGATTGCTTTTGAGGTTGAGAATTTCTCGTTTGCTTTCCTCTTCCTGCCTTATTATTTTACGCTCGAGTTTTCTTAGGGCTTTGGCTTGCAAATATTTTGTCTTGTCGATATGAAGTTTGTACAAAAACAGGAGAAGCGAAATTATCGCAACGGCATACGCCCATCTGCTCCAAATATTCCAAAACCAAGGCAATTTAATTTCAAAAGTAAGAATTGCTTCTTTGGGGCTAAGGTTAGATTTTAGATGGAACACATACTTGCCAGCCGCCAAATTATTGAATTCTTTTTTGGTAATGTGCTCGTAGTTCGACCAGTTTTTGGTAGAATTTTCGAGCCAGTAGCTGTATTTTGCTTTGCCAAAATAGCCAGGTGTAGAAAATCCGATTACCAATGTGTTTTGATCGTGACTAACCGAAAGATTTGTGTCAGATTCCTTTGCTCTAAACACGATACTGTTTTCAGGGTAATCGGTAATATCCAAGCTTCTGATGAAGGGATCGTATTGGGGTCGAGATACCAAAGTGGCGACAGCTTTTTTGGGCAGTAAGGCAAATCCATTATCCGTACATATCAAAAAATTATCTTCATCTACCAAAATCATGTTTTCATACTCATCTACCCAATTAAATTTAGTAATCAAAATGTGTTTTTGATCAACTATCAAGTTGAGTTCGCCCGCATTTTTAAGTACGAAAACACCAATATCAGGAAATGAAAAAACCTTCTCAATGTTTCCACCTTCAATCATATTGGCAAAGAATGGCGAAGGTTCAAATTTGTTTATTAATCCATTGAAAATGAGTGTTTTATTTCCAGTGCTTAGCAAAATTTTATTACCTAATTTTGATAAATTTAGCCTCAAAATGGTACTATCTACAGGTTGGACATTAGAGATCTGAACGGCTTTTTTTAAATCGTTTGATAGCTCGATCTTGTACAATTCTCGGCCCATTTTATTGGCCCAAATGTAGCCGTTTTCATCTTCTTCAATTTGATTGATCGGGTTTGAAAAACCATCTACTAAATGGCTAAAACACCCTTTGCCCCCTGTG
>JBJXGB010000178.1:0-5190 GCA_046152935.1 Cytophagales bacterium | reverse complement strand
CGATGTATACCCTTCTTCTTTGAGTGAGCGAAGAATAGGTTCAATAATATGGAGTGCTTCGAATTGCATGAAATGGATATTGTCCGTTAAAATTTATGGCAAGGTACGACTATGAATCTGCTAAAACTAAACACAATTTTGCGCAAGAGAGTGAACGGGACTTAATAATTGCACAGATATTGAAGCATTTATCTCTTGCTGATAGGATTTAATACCTGATGAGGCACAGAAACTACATGAAATTCTGATTGATGAAAGCTTAGCGATCGTAGAAATCAGTAATTTGTTCAATGATGTAATCTTGCTCTGCTTCGGTTAATGCTACAAACAAGGGCAGTCGCAACAAACAATCTGCAAACTTCTCACTATTTGGCAATGGCTCACCTTTGTATTTATCTGCAAAGTAAGCCGATTTATGAAGGCTTCCATAATGAAAAGCCGAGCCTACTCCCCTATCATTTAGGTGTTTGATAAGGCTTTGTCTTTCTTCGAGCGAATTGGCTACGATGTAAAATATGTGCGAGTTGTGATTTGTTTTTTCGCTGATAGCAGGCAAAAGCACGCCTTTATCTATTAAAAATTGCAGTTTATGGTAATATACTTGCCAAATGGCTGCTCTCTTGCTATGAATTTGTTCTATTTCTTGCAATTGTGCATACAACATGGCAGCATTCAAATCGGCACCCAAAAAAGACGAGCCCACATCGACCCAACCGTATTTATCTACCTCACCTCTGAAGAAAGCCGCCCGATTTGTGCCTTTTTCTCTCAATATTTCTGCTCTGGCTGCGTATTTTGCATCATTTACTACCAGCAAACCGCCTTCGCCAGCACTTATATTTTTGGTATCGTGAAATGAAATAGTGCCTAAAACGCCCATCGAGCCCAATGGTTTTTCATTGTAGAAAGCATTGATACATTGGGCTGCATCTTCAATTACGGGGCAATTGAACGAAGCTGCCAAAGCCAATATTTCGTCCATTTCGCACGCTATCCCACCGTAGTGCATCACTACAATCGCTTTTGTATTGCGATTTAGCAGTTTTTTAATGCTTGCAATCGCTACATTAGGGCTATCAAAATGGCTATCTGCAAAGCGAATTGTAGCACCACGCAATAAAAATGGATTTACTGTTGATACAAATGTATACGAGGGCACTATAATTTCGTCTCCAGGCTTGATATCGAGCAAAAGAGCTGAAAGTTCGAGTGCATCGGTGCACGAAGTGGTAAACAAAGCCTTCTTGAAGCCATATTTTTCATCGAAAAAGGCAGCTACTTTTTTCGTAAAACTGCCATCGCCACTCGTTTTTCCAGTATCAAAACACTGTTGGATATAATTTATTTCTTGGCCAGTAAAGTGGCTTTTATTGAACGGAATGTTCATTCTTATGCAGATTTATAAAATTGATCGAGCTTCTCAAGCATTTTATCCATGCTATGCGAATTTAAAGCCCAAATATGTGCATTATTTCCATGTTGGTCGATAAGTTGAGGGTTATTTATGTACATTTCCATGGCAGATGCAATTGCTTTCGCACTTTCTGGCTCGATGAGCAAGCCTCTTTCGTTTTGTTTCACTTGCTCTACCGTGCCGCCAGCATTAGTGCCTATTACTGGTTTGTTCATCAACATCGCGTCTATTACCGCCAAAGAATACATTTCTTGATAGCTTGCCAACACAAACACATCAAAGGCATCGAGCAATTGTATGAAGGCGGATTGAAAAGGCAATTTTATTACGGTTTCTTGCAAATTATTTGCCGCTACAAACGCTACTACCCACTGATCTGTAGCTAAAGCATCATTTTCATATATTATTTTCCCTTCAGCATCTTTGCCAACAATGGTAGGGTCGCCAATTATTACGAGTTTTATTTTGCTTTTTAATGGTTGGGAAATCAACGAAATAGCCTCTACCAATTCCTTTACACCTTTTGAGCGATCAATTCTGCACATTGTACCAAATACAATGGTATCTGCATTTGCGCCTATTTGGGCTCGAAAATTGTCTCTAGCTTGTTGGTTGTGAATATATTGATCTAAAAAGCGACCATAGTGTAATTGTTTTACTTTTTTAGGGTCAATGGGATAATATTGCTTCACAAAATCGTTTGTAATCTGCGAAGTAGTAATAAATATATCTACTTTAGAATAAAGAAATCGATGAATTGCGTTGTTTTTGCCCTTTACTGGGTTCATATACGAGCTATATACATGCTTGAAAGAAGTGAAAACCTTGGCAATTGATACCCTCGGCAAATCTTTATTGGTGTGGCTGTGAACAATGTCTATTTGTTGATTTTTTATGTTTGTTATTAATGAAAAAAGGTCTTTGAGAATGACTTTTTTGGCGGCAGTCAAAAAGTGGAAATGTATATTTAGTTCTTTCAGCTCGTTGTGAATCAACGAGTTTTCGAGCAAAAGCACATGTATTTTGTAGTCTTTATTTTTAAGATGCTCCTTAATAAGATTGGTAACGTATATTTCTAATCCGCCAAAAGCACCTGATGTAATGGAATGAAGAATGGTAATTTGCATCTCAATAAAAATTAATTAAAAGGCAAAATTGGCGATTTATATCCACAAGCGATTAAAATAAATAGTGGTTCGAGAGACACAAACTACCCTAGGTTTCAAAACCCTTTCAAATCAATTGATTCTGTTTCTTGAAGCAGCACTACTTTTTTCATTTTCTTTTGTATCACTTCAAAATGATGCTGTTCGGCCTTACTTACCAAAGAGATAGCTTCACCAGGCGACTCTGCCCTGCCCGTTCGCCCGATGCGATGAATGTAATCTTTGGGCGATCGAGGTAATTCGTAGTTGATTACAAAAGGCAAAAAAGGAATATCGATGCCCCGCGACATAATATCTGTGGCCACTAACACCTGCAATCTGCCAGATTTAAAGTTCCTAAGTGCTTCTACCCTTGCACCTTGGCTTTTTTTGCTGTGTATTGCTTCGGCTGCTATTTTATTTATGCGCAGTTTTGCCACCACGGCATCGGCTTTATGTATTGAAGAGGTAAAAACAAGCACTTGTTTCATATTATGCTGTTTTATCAGGTACCTTAAAACTGGCCCTTTTCTTTCATCTTCTGCGGAATACGCTTTCTGAGAAATGAGATCGATATTTTCATTGCCAGCCTCAGTATCAATCTCAATAGTAATGGCATCTTTTAAAATTAATTCGGTAATATTCACCACCTCTTTTGCCAATGTAGCTGAGAACAGTAAATTTTGTCTTTTTAGTGGCAAAAGTTTGAAAATCGCTTCCATTTCAGCCTGAAAACCTAAGTTTAGCATTTTGTCGGCCTCATCTAACACCAATATTTGCACAGAAGATAGAGAAACAGCTTTAGCATCGACCAAATCGAGTAGCCTGCCGGGCGTGGCCACCAAAATAGCCACGCCTTGCATATTTATCATTTGTGGATTGATAGACACGCCTCCAAAAACAGCCATTGTTTTGATCCGCTGTGGAGCAGCTTTGGCAAATAAGGTAAAAACATCGCCCACTTGTACTGCTAGTTCGCGCGTTGGCACGAGTACCAATGCTAGCACATGCCTATTTTGGATCGAATTTTTGTTTTGCAATAGCTGTAAGATTGGCCACACAAAACTGGCTGTTTTGCCACTGCCAGTTTGGGCTATGCCGAGCACATCTTTTCCGCTCAAAATAGCTGGAATCGCCTGAATCTGAATAGGATATGGTTGCAAATATTGCTCTTTGGCAGCAGCATCTACCAAAAATTGAGAAAGCCCTAGTGAGGAAAAAGACATATTTTTTGGTGATCGAAATAAGAGTTTGCAATGTAGCAAAATAAAAAACCCTGCAATTGATTAAATTACAGGGTGTTTAAAAAGAGCCTCCGGTCGGGATCGAACCAACGACCTACTGATTACAAGTCAGTTGCTCTACCAGCTGAGCTACAGAGGCAATCGAACATTGCTGTTGGATTTTGGGACTGCAAAAATAGTAGTCCATTGTTACTTTCCAAAATTATTATGCATATTATTTTCATTTATTTTATCAGCATACTGCAATGAAAACATTTTGCTGATATACTTGCCCACGATATCGAATTCCAAATTTACTTCATCACCCATTTTCAAATACTTAAAAACTGTATTTTCATAAGTATAAGGTATGATTGCTACTGAAAAAAGCCCTTTTTCAGATTTTACTACTGTCAAGCTTGTGCCATTTACGCAAATCGAGCCTTTTTCAACAGTAATATTCTCACTTTTGCTATCAAAACCGATTTCATAAATCCAGCTTCCGCCAGCGTCCTCAATCTTTTCTACCCTTCCCTTTTGGTCTACGTGGCCTTGTACCATGTGACCATCCAAGCGGTCACCTAATTTCATACATCGTTCCAAATTCACAAATTTTCCAATCTCCCAACGTTCAAGATTCGTCCTTTGAAGTGTTTCATCGATGGCAGTCACCAAGTGCTCGCCTTCTTTCAAATCCACCACAGTAAGGCAAACGCCATTATGGGCTATGCTTTGGTCTATTTTCAACTCATTTGAAATGACCGAAGTAATCCAAAACGATTTATTGCTTCCTTCCGAAATCACTTCTTTTACTAATCCTATATTTTCAATTATTCCTGTAAACACAATTATTGATTCAATTTTAATGGTGTGGATTATTAATTTTCACATTGAAGTAACTTTGAACTATGCAAAGCCAATTTACCGAAACCTACAAGCACAAAGGAATGAGAAAGTCCTTGGTAGACTATTTGTTTCAAAAAGGTATCAAAGATAAAAAAGTATTGGATGCCATCAACAAAGTGCCCAGGCATTTCTTTTTTGAGACAGCATTGATAGAACACGCCTACGAAGACAAGGCATTTCCGATTGGCGAGGGACAGACCATTTCTCAGCCATTTACAGTAGCATCACAAACCCAATTACTCAATGTAAAATTGGGAGATAAAGTGCTTGAAATTGGCACAGGCTCGGGCTATCAGGCATGTGTTTTGATGGAATTAGGCGCCAATCTGTACACTATAGAATACAACAAAGTGCTTTTTGAACGAACGAGACAATTTTTGCCTAAAATGGGCTACAACCCGAAGTTTTATTGTGGCGATGGTAGTAAAGGGCTATCGGCATTTGCTCCTTACGACAAAATAATTGTTACGGCTGGCGGCCCCATTGTTCCAGAAAGCTTGAT
>JBJXGB010000169.1:0-5996 GCA_046152935.1 Cytophagales bacterium | reverse complement strand
TTTCACAAAAATAATCCCAGCCTAGGCTGGGATTTTTTTTTGTGAGCTTCGATTTTTATGCTAGAAAATGTATTTCGTAGAGATGAAATGCGACTTTTGACTGCTTACCACATCATTTAGTAGTTTTTTATTGGCTTCTGTCATTTTGGTTGCTACCATACTTCTAATAGAAAACGCCCTTAGCGCAGACGTGACAGATAAAGTGCCTTCTGCCGAGTCTTTTCTACCTGTAAATGGAAAAGTATCCGGCCCACGCTGACATTGTGCATTGATATTAACCCTCGAAACTTGGTTTACCAACGGATCTACCAAGCTGGCTATTTCATTTGCATCATTTGAGAAAATACTTACCTGCTGCCCATGATCTGCATCAATTAAATATTGAATAGGTTCTTCCAAGTTTTCAAATGAAACGATCGGAACTACCGGTCCAAACTGTTCTTCTTTGTATATTTTCATACGGCTGTTTACAGGATACAACACCGCGGGATACACAAAAGATTCTAAAGTAGTTCCTCCATTTTCATTCATTATTTTGGCACCGTTTGCGATTGCATCATCTATACATTCTTTCAAATAAGCTGGTTTATTTGGCTCTGGGAGTGGAGTCAAAAATACATCTTTATCCCATGGCATTCCAAATTTCAATTTTGCAATTTCTTCAGAAAGGCGTTTTGTGAAGTTATCAACTACAGATTTGTGTACAAAAAATATTTTTAAAGCTGTGCAACGTTGTCCGTTGAAAGAAAGTGAGCCCAAAACTGCCTCTTTTACCGTTATTTCAATATCGGCAGATGCGGTAATGATGGCTGCGTTTTTGGCATCTAAGCCCAACACAGCACGCAATCTATTGGATTTAGGATGCATTTTTTTAAGCGAATCGGCCACCCGACTAGAGCCAATCAAGGTAAGTACATCAATTTTGCCAGATTGCATCAACGATGGAATAATAGCATTGCCACGGCCATAAATTGTATTTACGGCTCCTTTTGGAAAGCAATCTTTAAACGCTTCTAAAAGGGGTGCAAACAACAATGTGCCATGCTTTGGTGGCTTGAATAAAATTACATTTCCCATCACCAAAGCAGGAATGAGGGTTGTAAATGTCTCGTTTAATGGGTAATTGAACGGTCCCATACACAAAACCACGCCAAGTGGCGCCCTGCGAATTTGCCCAATAATGCCTTGTGTAACTTCAAAACGAGATGAACTCCTATCCGAATCTTTCAGTGCATCGATGGTTGCTTGCATGTACTCGACTGTTCGGTCAAATTCTTTTGTCGAATCGCCAACTGATTTGCCAATTTCCCACAGCAAAAGGGTTACAACCTCTTTTTTGCGTTCGATCATTTTGTAGGTAAATTTCTCTAAACAAGCAATCCGATCGCTTACCGACATGGATGGCCATTCGCCTCGACCATGGTTGTACGCTGCAATTGCAGCCTCTAAGGCTTCATTTGCCTCTTTTTCTGTGCACAATGGGTAGCTGCCTATTACTTTCCTCTGCAAACCTGCGGGAGTTTTTACGCAAATAGGCGACACTACAGTATGCACATCGCCCGTCCAGGTTTTCAATTCCCCATTTTGTAAATATTCCCTTTGATTTACCTCTTTTTCAAGTTTGTACTCTTGAGGTATGGCCGTCTCTTCAATAAAAATAGACTGCAATTTTTCCTGAAAACTCATATAAGCAGTTATAGATTTTAATAAATTACAAAAGCAAAAGTAGGTAAGGCTTTTGCAACAGCCAAATTTTACTTAGAATTGAGGAAACATTTGTAAGAGCAATATTTATTATCGTTTTGAAATTGAAAAAATGGGCTTTTTGGATATTCGTAAAATTCTGAATCTTGCAAGGGTAGAATAAAAAGGATGCGTCATTGTCCATTTTTAGTGCGTTTTTTTCTTTGTTTACCCAGTTTTTGCCCTAAAATGCTTAGTTTTACAAAAAACATTGCTCGCATGAACAATGCAAATGTAGATGAGACACTTTTGCAGATGATTGAACCCAAAATAAAGGAGATTCAAGAAAAATTTAGCCGTGGCGAAGGTTTAGATAGCAATGATGTAAATACACTTTTGCTCAAATTGCAGTTTAATCATATCAATCATCTAGATGAAAAGCTAAATGATGTAACTGCAGACGTAAGCTCACTCAAAGGCGAGTTTAATGGGCTCAAAGGCGAATTTAATGGGCTGAAAGTGGGGTTTGCTGGTTTGAGGGGGGAGTTTAAAATCTTAGAAACTGAGTTGAAATCTGAAGTGAAATTGATTTTTGCTAAGTTCAACAGCCTTGAATCTGAGTTAAAAGCATCGAAGAATGCCTTTGAAAGCAACATTGAATTTAAGATTCAAAAAGCGATCAATACCAATATGCGTTGGAGCATCGGATCGATAGCCTTGTTGGTAGTCGTGTTAAAGTTAACAGATGTATTAGCTGCCAAATTGCCAAATTTGCTGTAGTGGTGAAGGGCAATTGTTTGACATGTGCATTAATTAATACCTCAATTATTTACATTCAAAAATGGTAAATATAAGACTGGGTGGTGTGCCAGAGCATTTTAACATGCCTTTGCACTATGCATTAGAGCAAAATTTATTTTTGGAAAATAATATTAATTTGGATTGGGTTGATTTCCCTGGAGGCACAGGCGCTATGGCTAATGCCTTGAAAGCCAACGAAATAGATATGGCTTTGATGCTCACCGAAGGTGCTATAGCCGATATTGAAAATGGTGCTCAAAATACGATTTTGGGCTTTTATGTGATGAGTCCGCTCATTTGGGGAATTCATGTAGCTGCTAATTCAAGTATTAGTTTGGAAAATGAAGTATTTGGCAATCGATATGCCATAAGTAGAAAAGGCTCTGGTTCGCATTTGATGGCAATGGTGCATGCTTTTCAGAATGGCCAGAAGATTGATGAAAAGCAGTTGGTAATTGTACATAACCTCGAAGGCGCAATCAAATCATTAATTCAAAATGAGTCTGATATTTTCTTTTGGGAAAAATTTATGACCGCAAAATATGTCCAAAACGATGTACTGAGACGCATTGGCGAATTTCCAACGCCTTGGCCATGTTTTGTATTGGTGGTAAAAAACGACTTTTTTGCGCAAGAATCAGACGCAATCTCAAATTTGATTGCCGCAATTGAAAATGTATTACAAAATTTCAAAAAAGTGCCAAACATCAACAAAGCAATAGCTCAAAAATACAAGCTCGAACTCTATTTGGTCGATGAGTGGATTCAATCAGTACAATGGGCAAGCAAGATAAATGCCGATAAGGTTGAAATTGGTAATGTTAAGCGAATGTTAACAAATTTTGGCATAATATAAAATATTTTATTGCATTGCGGTAGTTAGCTTTTACGCTAGAAATTATCTGTTCATCGTTACTACTTTTTTTATTATATTACCTTATATTACTATAATCATCTGTAAATGAATATTTTAAATTACAGATTATTTTATATTTTTATTTTGTATTGTAGCATATCTCCATCTTTTTACCTACTAATTTATGATAATTATTGAAATAAATGACAT
This sequence comes from Cytophagales bacterium, assembly GCA_046152935.1. GTDB lineage: Bacteria > Bacteroidota > Bacteroidia > Cytophagales > UBA9547 > CAZMFZ01. Next base: position 2,446 of record JBJXGB010000169.1, on the reverse strand, counting down.
TAGTAGATGGCATTTATGTCATATATTTTATCTCTAATGTTAAATTAATGTTAATTTATTGTTAACTTTGTGGCTGTATTTCGTATACATGTATAAATGTTTCACAATTAAAATTTAAGAAAATGACAAACAAATCATTATTACTGGCAAGTGCGCTTGCGATCACTATTTTAGCTTCTTGTAGCAAATCTTTAGTTCTCACTGATGGAGAAAAAACAAAAAAGATTTGGGTGGATGGAAAAATTGAAATGAAAAAAGACATTAACAACAATACTGTTGTCTCATTTCAATCAATAGAAGGCACCAAATACACAATCGATGCCAATAAATACAGTTACGTGATTAAATAGTTTATCTTGTTGCTGTATTAATATCGCAAAAAGACAAATTGTTTCGCACAAAAAAAGCCCCAACTTATTGCTATAAGTTGGGGCTTTTTATTACCGTTATAAGTTTACAAAAATATTCATCAGTCCATCTGCTAATTCGATACTTCCGAAAAATATTCCTGCTCCAAATGTCACAGTCCGAGCCGAAAGATTAGTCAAAATAAATGGAAAGGAACTCACATTCAACAAACTGTATGAAACGCCCAAAAGCACGCAAGCTATGCCGCAATAGATAGGGTCGTTGGTCAAAAAAACCAATACGATACATATAAAAGTTGAAATACAGCCATATAGTACGCCTTTTTGCATGCCAATTTGGGTTACGACTGTCGACAGTGGCCAAGCTGCCAATGCAGATATTCCTAATATAAATGACACAAAATGTGAACCGCCCAGGGCAGTATTGCTGTAATCTTGCAATCGCGATGCAAGAAGGCCTGGAAAAGTATTCATGATGATACCCGTAGCTAACCCCAGCATCATTCCTACAGTCAATACTAATGGAAAATTACTTTTTTTGGCTTTGGTTTCGTCATATTCGCGGGTTAGAGAAATATTTTTAGTGGTGGCTCGAAAGAAATAGCCTGTAACAATCAAGAGGAAGCCGCCCAAGGCAAAAGTGGGTACTGGGCCAATTAAATCCACAAACCAAACTACCACTGGCTCAAGGGCATAGAGCAATTCTGTGGTCAAAGTCATCAATGCCATCGCAGTTGGCAATTGTTTGGCATCGGCAAATAATTCCATCATCGAGTTGGCTGGGCTGTGAAAAATATTCATCGAAATAAGCCAAACAACGATCATAAATGGTAAAGCGGCCGTAAAATCGAGCGTAGTAGCTGTGCCCACGGTAAATGCCACACACATAAAAACCATGGCAGTTACGCTAGTGCCTACAGTAAAAACAATAAATCGATTGCCATTTGACTTTATCATGTAATCGCCAATAAGACCAGCGATCGGTGGAATGAATATCAAAATAACGGCTTGTGCTACTACTAAAAATAATGCAAGTTCCTCAAAATGAAATAGTTGCAATACTTTTGGTTGATAATTGTGATAGGCGATCCAGCTTATCACCACAGCTGCATTTAAGGCTACCAAACTGTAAATTTGGTTCCAATTGATTGACGATTTTTTCTCTTCAAGTTGTAAAACGGCTTCCATAATATTTGTATTTACGATTTGGGTTGTTAAGATAATGCCATACTTACGATCTAAGTGGACTATTTGGATTTCTGGACTCCATTTTTTCTGTAGGTGTTGATAGAATTAATATTTGTCTTTTGTGTTTGAAGAATATCTAAATCAAAAACGAGTTATATTTATTGCTTAATTGTGTAAATACAATAGAATGCAACCAAATATTGAGCATAAATCTGACACCTACGTCATTATCGTAGCTGGTGGCTCTGGCACTAGAATGGGGTCAGATATTCCAAAACAATTCATTTCAATAGGTGGTATTCCAATATTAATGCATACCATTCAAAAGTTTTTTGATTTTAATAACAATATTAATATAGTGTTGGTGTTGCCCCAAAGTCAAATTTCATTTTGGGAAAATTTGTGTGAAAAGTACGATTTCGCGCCCAAACATCAAATTATTGCTGGGGGAAACACTCGTTTTCAATCTGTTAAAAACGGATTGCAAGCCATAGGTGGCGAAGGAGTTGTTGCTATTCACGATGGAGTGAGGCCTTTTGTTTCTCTCGAGACCATTGCCGAAAGTTTTGATGTTGCTAAAGCAAAAGGAAACGCTGTAACTCATGTAAAGCTTAAAGATTCTATCAGAATTATTGATGAAAACCTGCAAAGTAAAGCCTTAGACAGAAATAATTACGTGTTGGTACAAACACCCCAAACATTTCAAATACCATTAATCAAAAAAGCTTTTGAAAATGAAGAAAATATGGCATTTACAGACGATGCTACCGTACTTGAAGCTATTGGCGAACAAATAAATTTGACAGAAGGGAGTTATGAAAATATAAAAATAACTACTGCTGAAGATTTGCATTATGCAGAATATTTACTTTCAAAAACTTTTTAAGTAA
>JBJXGB010000164.1:0-15174 GCA_046152935.1 Cytophagales bacterium | reverse complement strand
TCTAGCCCAAATTCATTTTCGTTTATCAAGTAAACATACCACTCGGCTTGTTGAACCTCATTCATTTTGCGAGCAATGGCAATAAATACACCCTCAACTACTGGGATAGCAATGTCTTTCTTCATTTATTGATATTGTAGATTAATTCCTTTTTTTTACGACCACGTTCGCCTTAAAGTCACTTTCAATTGAAGAAAGGTTCAAAATAGGAATCATTATTGGAACTACATTAGCTTGAATTGTCAATGATCCTATGAATGCTCTTAAATAAGGGAATACTATAGCTATTGAATTTTTGTAAAAAAATGAAGGCAATTCTTCAAAATCATGAGCTTCACTAAATCTAAAAACTGCTTGAATTTTTGATGTAATAATAAAATTGTCATTGTCGTTCTCTTTTGCCTGGAAAATTAATGTCAAACAAAATTCACCATTTGTTTCATCGTAAATTCCAGATGGTTCAAAAAACAACGAAATATTTTCACTTGATTCTTTTGGCTCATTAAATGAAAAATTAAGTATTTTGTATGAGCTAAATCCAAATGAAGCGTTGACTATTTCTGACATAACATATTTATTTTATAAAAAAAAACCCCGAAGAAATCGGGGCTAAAATTATGATTAAAACTCAATTCTTCATTATTCTGTCGAATTAAATTTTTAAAAGTCATCATGTCCAAATACTTAAGATAATCTGGTACTGAAATTCCATCAGTATGTGCAGCTTTTATAGTATTCCATTCTAAAAGAAATTGCTCTTTTGAAATACTTGCTAAATGTTTTGTTATTTGTTCAAACATTGTTTTGAATCTATTTAACCTGGATAAACAACCTTAAGGGAGTGCGATACTAGACAGTTTTTATTTAATAAACAAATTTGTACTTTACTATCTAAAACGATGCTTTCATATCCATTGTTCCTAAATTTTAAAGAAAATGCATTTTTGGGGGTATGGTAAGACCTAATTGAGTCATATTTGAAATCGAATTTTTTCATGTAAGCTATCACTTGACTACACAAAATCATCTCATTTGGGTTTTCCAATTTTTCAAACAGTTGTTTTGATAATTGTCTAAACTGTGTTAAATGATTTACATTACCGAATAAATCCAAACAACATTCATTTAGAACATATTGAGCTTCACAAATAACATATCCATTTTTAGTATAGATTTCCTGTCCCCATTCGTGAGCCCAATTAACATTTGAATCCCAAAAATAATATCCTTCACCAAGCCATGACTTACTATGTGTACATTTGTAAGGTGCTTCTTGCTCTATTTTATCAATATTTCCTCTGTCTTCGCAGGTGTGATAAATGTTAAGACCCATTTAAAACGATATATTTTAGAAAGTCTGATAATTATTGGTACAATATATAATTTTAAAAACAGACGATAAAAATTTTAAATTGAAACACCAAATAATTTGCAAGCGCCCACATTTTCAAATTCTCATTGAACTTAGCTTTGCATTTTGTGGTCAAAATTGCTTTATTTCACTTACTATATTTTGCTGTGCGTACTTACAAACGGAACTCTAGAAGGTACTAATATCTAGGCAGAGATTCGTCTATCTCATCTACCCAAGCTAAATATCCCCCTTTCAGGTTGTACAAATTCGTAAATCCATGGCTTTGTTCTAAATATTCGATGGCTGTGGCACTTCTTTTCCCGCTTCTGCAATGCACTATCACGGGCTTATCTTTTGAGAATTTCGCTACATTGTCGGCTACAGTTCCCAGCGGAATCAATTCTCCGCCAATATCGGCCAACTCAAACTCATTTTTTTCTCTTACATCGATAAGTTGAAAGTCTTTGCCTTCATCAATCATTTCTTTTAACTCTGTTACTGATATTTCTTTCATTGTATTGTTGGTATGAATTTTAAAAACAGATTAACATTTAATTAATTCGTTTTAGTTTCGTATCTACAACTGGTCTTATCAACAGCGGTACTTTCTCTACTACCACCGAGCTTGTATCCAATCCAAAATACTTTTCTTCCGAGGTAGCCGCTTCTTTCAGCAAAAAGTAGCCATCCATCACCAATTGTTCATATACCGGCAAGTCGTTTTCTCTGGAAAGAAATTTTTCCAAAACTACAAATCTAAAATCGCCAATCACATTTTGTTTATTGAGCGATTCGTATCGGCTTGTAATATCTACTTCTTTATCTTTCACCATATCGCCCACTACCTTTCTGAAAAATAAATTGATTTTATTTTCCACCCGAAAACCAAGGTAAAACGTGATTTTAAAAACATGACTTGGCACATATGTATGAACTTTGTATTCTAGCGTATAAGGCTCATCTGTGATTTCTACATGTAAAAACCAATATACATCTGCTCGTTTGGGCTGCTTTTGAAAAATAGAATAAATCACTTTAGATTCGATGAGGTCGATAGTTTTGGCACTTGTCATGAATATAAGATTGGTAGCATATTTTGGCACAGAAGTATCTTCGCTCAACATTCGCATCATATTTATGTGCATTTCAGGGTCGAGTTTTATGTATTCTGTCAACCTGGTTTTGATCTTAAATGCCTCAAACCAATCGAACATCACCAAAAATATGCAGCCAGCGATTATTAACGACACAAAGCCACCGTGCTCAAATTTGGTAAGGTTAGCTACTAGAAATGCTCCTTCAATCCCTAAATAAATCACAAAGAAAGCGATAATAAAAATTAAGTTAAATCGCCTTGTGTATAAATAAAACGCCAAAAGTAAGGTAGTCATCAACATAGTAACTGTGATAGCCAAACCATAAGCGGCTTCCATGTTTGAAGACTCTCTAAAGTACAAAACCACGCCAATACAGCCCAGCCACAGCAACTTATTCAAGCTTGGCACATACAATTGTCCTTTTGAATCTGTAGGATAGTTGAGCATTACTTTAGGCCAAAAATTCAACCGTATCGCTTCACTTATCAATGTAAATGAGCCCGTAATCAAAGCTTGGCTGGCTATAATGGCTGCTGCAGTAGCTATTATAATGCCTGGCAACAAAAACCAATCGGGCATAATGCTGTAAAACGGATTGGAAAGCAGCGTGCTTCCCTGTATTTTTATCAACCAAGCACCTTGACCAAAGTAATTGAGTAGCAAGGCTGTTTTTACAAATGTCCACGAAACACGAATGTTTTTTCTGCCGCAATGACCCAAATCTGAATACAAAGCCTCTGCCCCAGTTGTACATAAAAATACCGCTCCAAGTACCCAAAAGCCATTTGGCGTGTCGGTAAGGAGCTGATAGCCATACATTGGGTTTACTGCTTTCAATATTTCTGGATTATGTATGATTTGGTTTACTCCCAGCACCGCCAGCATTCCAAACCATACCAACATCATAGGCCCAAAAGCTTTGCCTACCACATTAGTTCCAAACCGTTGAAACATAAATAGCACAGTTAAGATAGCGATGATAATAGGCACAGTGGGAATTTCAGGATAAATAATCCTTAGGCCTTCTATCGCAGACGCCACAGATATAGGTGGGGTAATGATGCCATCGGCCAAAAGAGCGGCTCCGCCTATCATAGCAGGGATAAAAAGCCAAGGCAATCGTCTACGAACGAGGGCAAAAAGAGAGAAAATGCCACCTTCACCGTGGTTGTCTGCACGTAAAGTGAGCGTAACATACTTGATGGTGGTTTGCATGGTGAGTGTCCAAAAGATAAGCGAAAGACCACCATACACAAATGCCTCTGAAATTGGATTTTCGCCAATAATGGCTTTCAATACATATAAAGGCGAAGTTCCAATATCTCCGTAAATAATGCCTAATGTAATTAACAGTCCGCCTGCTGTTATCCGTTCGGTAGTTGTGTTTTTATGAAGCATTCCATTAAGGAAAAATGTGCCTCAAATTTGAGAAATAAATCACAACAATATCAGTTATGACTCAATATTTTAGCTCGACATACAAATTTTTAAAATAAACAGCATTATTATTTGTATTTATTCTAAACAGTGAACTATATTCGCTGCATCAATAGCTTATTTGGATTGAGTTTAAATAAAAACTAAATATTAAACACTCACATTTCACAAACTATTAAAAATCAAAATGTAAAAATGATAAATAAATTTTTAATTCTTGTCTCCCTTTTCGTGACTATTTTTTTCTCAATATCCTGCACAAAAGAGGACTGTTGTGGCGGCTCTTCCACCACAAATACTAATTTTAATCGAAGCGAAATGCTCGCATTTTATGCAGACAGCCTCATTATTCCAACTTTTGAATCCCTTCAAATCGATGTAAATAATTTAAACACTTCGATCGAAGCTTTTGCACTATCTCAAACATCAGAAAACTTAATTGCCATCCAACAAAAGTACAAAGCCTCCGCATTAAGTTGGCAAAAGGCTAGTCCATTCGATTTCACATATTCAGAAGACGAAAATGGCATACTTTTGAGTGATAATGTCAACATTTTTCCAACATCCGTTTCCAAAATCGAAACAGCAATCGAGGCAGGCAACAATACTTTTACCTTTTCAAACCGAGATGCACGAGGGTTCCAAGCCCTAGATTACTTACTTTTTAGGCTCGATGATAATAATACTGTTTTATTAGGTTCATTTTCGGATGCGAAAAGAATGGCATATTTAAAAGCAGTATCAGTAGAATTAAAAAAAAATATTGACAAAGCGACCACTAATTGGAAACAGAACAGGGCAAATTTTATTCAAAACGATGGCACTGCTGTTGGAAGCTCTACCTCGGAATTGTACAATTCATTCTTATCTAATTTTGAGGAATTGAAGAACTTTAAGCTTCGATTGCCTCTAGGAAAAAATGCTGGTCAGACACAAACAGAAATAGCCCAACTAGAATGTTATTACAGTGGCTATTCGCTTGAAATGTTGAAAGCAAATATGAATGCTGCCGAAAATACTTGGTATGGTAGGAAACAAAATTCAATATCTTTCAAAGGATTTCATACTTATTTGTCAAATATTTCTGGCGGTGAAAGCCTTGTAAACCAGACTATTGCACAATTAAAAGCGATGAATACAAATATGAATAATATTCCATCCGGCCGGCTTTCATCTACAATCACTAGTAATTTTACAATGGTGGAACAAGCATACAATGAAATTTCAAAACTTACTAGGTATTGGAAATCTGATATGTCTTCACTTTTGGGCATTGCCATTACATACAGCAGTGGCGATGGCGACTAATACATACTTTTATTGAATGGCTGATTAGTAAAATAGTATTATTAATGTCAATTATATCCAAGCCCATTTCCATCTTTCCATTGGTGGTGTTTCGTATTATTTTCGGGCTTTGCATGCTTATAAGTACAGTAAGATTTATTGCTTTAGGCTGGATCGATGAACAATACATCAAACCCGTTTTTCATTTTTCTTATTTTGGCTTTGAATGGTTGCCATATCCATCAACTGTTGGCATCTATTTATTATTTTTACTTCTTTTTACCAGCTCTATCGCCATAATACTTGGCTTTCTGTACCGAATTAGCACAATTCTATTTTTTCTATCATTCACATATATCGAGCTTTTAGATAAGACTTATTACTTAAATCATTATTATTTTGTGAGCTTGATCGGTCTTTTGCTCATATTCCTTCCTGCAAATCGTTTCTATTCATTAGATGTAAAATTCAGATTTACAAAACCAGCGCTTATGATCGAATGGTGGACGATCAATATCATTAAATTTCAAATTGGCCTGGTTTATTTCTATGCAGGTTTAGCAAAACTCAATAGCGACTGGCTTTTACACGCAATGCCACTAAAAATATGGCTGCCAGCACACAGCGATATGCCCATTTTAGGCTGGTTTTTCAATTTTGAATGGGTGGCGTACGCTTTCAGTTGGGCAGGAATGCTTTTTGATACCATAGTGCCTTTTTTGTTACTGAATAAAAAAATCCGAGCATTAGTATACGTTTCTATCCTCATTTTTCATTCTCTCACAGGCTACCTGTTTCAAATTGGTATGTTTCCACTCATTATGTCGGCTTGCGTATTGGTGTTTTTTTCAAATGAATTTCATTATACCATTTTAAAAAACTTGACATCATATTGGCATCTATTGAGATCGAAGTGGAAATCTATTAATCATAAAAATGCAAATACGAATATTGATGATAATATTTTTAGTAATAATAATACAGTAATACTGAAAAGCAAAAAATTAGTAAATAACCAATTAAGTACCTGTTTATTAACGATATACGTGGTATTTCAACTAGTATTTCCTTGGCGTTATTTACTCTACCCTGGCAATTTGTTTTGGACAGAGGAAGGATATCGCTTTTCTTGGCGAGTAATGCTAATGGAAAAGGCTGGAACTGCTCAGTTTTATGTAAAAGACAACCAAACAGGCAGAATAGGTGATGTAAATAACACAGAATTTCTGAACCGACACCAAGAGAAACAAATGGCAATGCAGCCAGACATGATTCTACAATTCGCTCATTTTCTCAAAAAATATTACGAAAATAAAGGTATCAATTCAGCTAAAATAACTGCAGAAATACATGTAACGCTCAACGGAAGGCCAAGCAAATTGCTTATCGATCCCAAAATTGACTTAGCAAATAAAAAAGAAAGTTTTCTGCCTAAAAAATGGATATTACCTTTGAATGATGAAAAATTTTAAAATTTTAAAAAATGCAGCTACATTTTTATCGAATGGGAAATGGATTTTTATACCAATAAATGACTAAAACTGCAATTATTCTAATCATCCTGTGTACGATTAGTACCAACCTATTTGGACAAAATGGGGTGGTAAACGGATTGATTTTATCAGAAACAACGCAAAAACCAGTTGAAGAGGCACAAATAGTATTGGAAAATACATTGTATGGTGCGTTTTCAAATAAGGAAGGCAAATTCCGTATCAAAAATGTGAAATTTGGCATTTATAACTTGCTTGTATTGGGTTTGGGACTTAAATCCTCTTCAAAAACAATTACTGTCAGTAGCGAAAATCTGACTGTTGAAATTTCATTATTTCCTCTGGAAAATAATATTGGCGAGGTGGAGATTTTGGGGCAAAATGACAATAATTTTGGCATAACACGCCTAAAATCAATTGAGGGCACTGCTATAAATGAAAGTAAAAAAACGGAGGTGATACTTTTAAAAGATATCACCGCAAATACAGCCACTAACAATGCCAGGCAAATTTTTGCCAAAGTTCCTGGCCTCAATATTTGGGAAAACGATGCTGCAGGCGTACAATTGAGCATTGGTGCACGTGGGCTGAGCCCAAATCGCAGTTCAAATTTCAATTTTCGACAAAACGGATATGACATAAGTGCCGAACCCATTGGGTATCCAGAAAGCTATTACACGCCACCAACAGAAGCTTTGGAAAAAATTGAAATAATTCGAGGTGCGGCTTCGCTTCAATATGGCCCTCAATTTGGTGGAATGGTCAATTTTGTGATGAAAAAAGGCACAAAAATCAAACCAATTGAAGTTTTAACTCGCCAAACCATCGGTTCATTTGGCTTTTTTAATAGTTTCAATAGCATTGGTGGCACAAAAGGCAGACTCAATTATTTTGCATTTTTCCAACACAAGCAAGGTGATAGCTGGCGCAGCAACAGTGGTTTTAAATTAGATATGGGTTTTGTGAATGTAAATTTTAGAATAAATGAGAGGCTAAAAATAGGGCTTGATGTCACCATTATGAACAATTTGGCACAGCAAGCGGGAGGTTTGAACGATTTCTATTTCAAAGAGAATGCAAGGCAATCGCGAAGAGATCGCAATTGGTTTAAAGTCAATTGGTTTTTAGCTTCTTTTTATGCAGACTGGAATTTAGGAGCAAATACCAAACTCAATTCACGGTTTTTTCTCAATAATTCGGAACGAATTTCTTTGGGGAATCTCGAACGAATCAATCGTCCAGACGATATTTCGAAACCACGTACTTTGATTTGGGATCAGTTCCTGAATATGGGAAATGAAACGCGTCTGTTGCATTCGTATGAAATAGGCAAAACTAAATCTGCTTTTCTAACTGGTTTCCGACTTTTTCGTGGGGCCACTTTGAGCCGCCAAGGCAATGGAAGCAACGGAAATAACGCTGATTTTCAATATGTTAATCCGCAAAATCTAGAAGGTTCGAGCTACCAATTTGCCAATTACAATTTTGCAGCTTTTGCTGAAAACGTATTCTTTATCAGTCCAAAATTTTCTGTTACCCCAGGCTTAAGATACGAATATATTGAAACGAACTCAAATGGATATTTCAATCAAAATGTTGTAAATGGCGCAGGTACGACAATAGTTCAAAATAAAATATTTGAGGATAAAAATTACCCAAGACAATTTGCTTTGTTTGGAATTGGTGGTAGCTACAAACCGAATGATAGGCTCGAATTGTACATAAATATGTCGCAAAACTACCGAGCCGTTACCTACAGCGACATCAGAATTAGAAACCCCAATTTTAGAATAGACCCAAACATAAAAGATGAAAATGGCTTCAATGCCGATCTTGGCTTTAGAGGCAACGTAAATCAATATTTGAATTTCGATATTAGCTCGTTTTACTTGCAATATGAAGACAGAATTGGGTCAGATCTACGTATAGACGACAATACAGGCTTGGAATACAGATACCAAACCAACATTTCCGATTCAAGAGCCATTGGCTTAGAGGCTTTTGCAGAAATCGATCTTCTCAAACTTTTGAAGCCATCGGACACTCATTTTTCACTTTCTTACTTTGCTAATTTCTCGATTATAGATGCCAGATATATAAATTCAGCTAATACTGCCGTAGTAAATAAATATGTCGAAGAAGTACCAAGATATATGTTTCGAAATGGCATTTCCTTTAAATACCAAGATTTTAGTGCCACGGTTCAAACCTCAAATGTTGGCGATCAATTTTCGGAAGCCACTAATAGCGAAGCTGTGTTTGCTAATTTCGGCACAAGTGCATCAGGGGTTATTGGCAAAGTACCAGCCTATTTTGTGGCCGACTTTTCGGTCAAATACAACTATAAATGGCTGATTTTGGGCGCTGGAATCAATAATTTTACCAACTCACTTTATTTTACAAGAAGAGCTACCAGCTACCCAGGCCCTGGTATTTTACCATCAGACCCTAGAAGTTTCTACCTAACAATTGGCGGGAAATTTTAATTAGTGATCTCAATTGCGCTAGGCAGCTACTTCTTTCAATTAATTGCCATTTAATTACAATTTTAAGGTCAAAAATTAGTTAATTTTGAGTAACCAAAGTTGAAATAAAGGAAAACATTCTTTTTAAAAATGCCAAATTTACACCGTACGCTATTTACCAATCTTAATAACTACAAGCGAAAATACTACCTCAATCGAGTTCTAAAAGGGGTTATATTCTTGTTCGCTTTGCTTTTAGCTGCATTTTTGCTATTTGCGACACTCGAATTCTATGGCAATTTCAACACCTATTTCAGAACTGTATTTTTCTTCAGTTTTATTTCGCTTGTCCTCATTTTTGGAATATACTGGATAGGCGAACCTTTATATCGCATATTCAATCTCAATAAGCATTTTTCAGACGAAGATGCTGCCAAACAAATTGGCGATTTGATCCCAGACGTCAGAGATAAGCTCCTAAATACCTTGCAGTTATCTAAGTTGAGCGAAACAGAAAACACGTTAGTTTTGGCTGGGATAGCCCAGAAAACGCAACAGCTTTCTGTATTTAATTTCGCTGATGTCATTAAAATAGATGCAAACAAAAAATACTTGCCTTACGCTTTAGTTCCACTTTTTATCGTGGTGGCACTGCTAATATTTATCCCACGTTTTCTGACAGATACTACCAACAGAATTGTACTTTTCCAACAAGATTTTATTCCAGAGGCACCTTTTAAGTTCATTTTCAACTCAAAAGAAATAGAGGCTTTTAAAAATGATGATATCGAGGTGAAACTCACTTTGGTAGGAAATTCGATTCCCGAAACCAGCTATATATTAATCAATGGTTTGCGCAATAAAATGGAGCGAATCGATGAAACACACTTTAGTTACTTCTTTAGAAAAATTGACCAACCGATCAATTTCAATTTTGAAGCTGCGGGTTTTACTTCTCAAAACTATCAAATTGATCTGAAAACGAGGCCAATTCTCAACTCCTTTGCTGTGAGACTGAATTTTCCCAGTTATTTACGCAAAAAAAATGAAATATTGAGCAATACTGGTAATTTACTGATCCCAGAAGGAACAAACATTTCGTGGCAATTTGATACAGAAGATTGTGAAAAACTCGTACTGACCACTGGCGAGAATTCCCAATCAGCAGCAAAAAACTTTTTGGGAAGTGGATTTGAAATCACGAAGCAATTCAAAAAATCTACAAGTTATGCGCTCCAACTTTTCAACTCATTCGGTAAAAGCAAAGAAAAAATGGAATACTCTGTTACAGTTATACCAGACGAATATCCAAAAATATCAATTGAACAATTTAAAGATACTACTTTATTCAATTTCTTGATAGTAGGGGGAAATTTGGCAGACGATTACGGGCTGACCGAACTGAAATTATTCTACCGAAAAAATACAATGCCCAGTTACAGTTTTACTTCTGATTTTGTTGAACAGCCTCAAAAACAGCCTTTTAAACCGATCGATATTGCAATCAACAACAAACAAAACAACCAAAGTTTCTATTTTCGTTGGGATATTGATTCACTGCATTTATTGCCTGGCGAATCGCTCGAATATTACTTGAAAGTGTGGGATAATGATGGCATCAATGGTCGGAAAAATACCCAAACCCAATCTTTTGAATTGAAATTACCCACGAAAAAAGAAATTGAAGACGCCATAAAGGAGAGTAGCGTATCGGCCGAAAAACAAATAAATACAACGCTTCAAAAAGCCGAATCTCTTAAAAAGGAAGTCAAAAAACTTGAGCAAAGATTAAAGGGCAAAAAAATATTGGATTGGCAAGACAAAAAAGCGCTAGAAGATTTGTTGAAAAATCAGCAATCGTTGCAAAATGAAGTAGAGCAATTGCAAGAAAAACACAAAGACTTGTCGGAGAAAAAAGACCGTTTCGATAAAACAAACGAACGATTGGCTGAGAAAACCAAGCTTTTGCAACAACTTATGAATGAAATGCTTGACGAAGAAACCAAAAAATTGTATCAAGAATTGGCAAAATTGCTTGAAGAAAAAAATAAGGAGAACGAAATAAAAGAATTGGTAGAAAAACTAAGCAAAAAAGACCAGAATATTGAAAAAGAATTGGATAGGGCTTTGGAAATGTTTAAGCAACTAAAATTTGAAACAAAGCTGGAAGATGTACAGCAAAAACTAGAAGAACTTGCCCAAAAACAAGACCAACTGGCCTCTAAAACAGAAGAAAAATCGCCCGAGCAAGCCAAATTGAAAGAAGAGCAAGAGAAACTCAATAGTGAATTTGGCGACATGAAAAAGGAGCTGGAAGAACTAAAAAAAATGAATGAGGAGCTTGAAAATAAGAGTGAGCTGGAGGACACAAAGCAAAAAGAAGACGAAATAAGCCAAGAGCAAGAAAAAAGCAGCGATCAAATTGATAAAAAAGAAAACAAAAAGGCTGCAAAATCGCAAAAAAATGCTGCCCAGAAGATGCAACAAATGGCTCAAAAGATGAAAGAGATGCAGCAAAGCATGGAAAGCAAACAAATGGACGAAAACGCCCAAGATTTACGAGCCATCCTTGAAAATTTGTTGCGGCTCTCCTACGACCAAGAAGATGTGATGCGCGAATTTAAAAATGTAGCCCAAAGCGACCCACGCTATGTACCACTCTCGCAACGGCAATTAAAATTAAAAGACGACAGTAAAATAATAGAAGACAGTCTCAACGCCTTGGCGAAACGTGTTTTTCAGATACAGTCTTTTATTACTAAAGAATTGCTGGCAATGAATGAAAAAATGGATGAAAGTGCCGTAGCCATAAGAGCAAGAAGAGCCGATATGGCAGCAGGAAAGCAACAAATGGCAATGACATCAATGAATAATCTGGCTCTTTTGCTTGGCGATGTACTCAAGCAAATGCAAGACCAGATGCAAGAGCAAAAGCAAGGTGGCAAGAGCGGTGGAAAACCAAAGAAAAACAAGGGAAAAGGAAAAGGTGACAGCCCCAGCATGAGCCAATTGCAAAAAAATCTCAATAAAAAAATTGAAGAATTGAAAGGGAGCGGCAAGCAAGGACGTGAACTTTCCGAAGAACTCTCCAAACTGGCCCGTCAACAAGAGCAAATTCGCAAATCGATGAACCAAGAAGGTGGGAAAGAAGGCGGAAACGGCACAGGTGATGCCAATGGCAAAGATGGAAAAGAGGAAAAAGAAAGAAATGGGAAAGATGGAAAAGAACAAGGAAAAGCCCAAATGGAACAATTGAAGCGGGAAATGGAACAAACTGAAAATGATTTGGTGAATAAAAAATTGACCCAAGAAATGCTAAATCGCCAACAAAATATTTTAAATAGATTGCTAGAACACGAAAAAGCGCAACGAGAACGTGAGCAAGACCCGAAACGTGAGTCGCAAATTGCCAAAGAAAAGCCACGCAGAATTCCCGCCAGTTTCGAGCAATATATAAAAGACAAAGAAAAGCAAGTAGAGTTGTTGCGCTCTATTCCGCCTTCGCTCAACCCATATTACAAGCGCGAAACGAACGAATATTTCGAAAAAATAAACCAATAAATTACATCTTCGTAGAAAGAATAGATTTTGCGCAGTTTTGCACTTATTCCGAAACGTAACAACCAAAAAATTAATGGAAACGCTTAAAATTCAGTTTCCTTCCGTGATGGAGAATATAAGGCTTGTAGAAAGCTTAATCGACAATGCGAAAGAAAAATTTAATATCTCTGACGATGTATATGGAAATATAATGGTATCAGTGACAGAATCTGTGAACAATGCCATTGTTCACGGCAACAAAAACGACATCAACAAAAATGTAAACCTCACCCTTTTTTTAGATAGCAAACAAATAAAGTGCGTAGTTGAAGACCAAGGCATAGGATTTGATTACGAAAACCTTCCCGACCCTACCTCGCCCGAAAACATACAAAAAACAGGAGGGAGAGGCGTGTTTTTGATTAAAAATCTCTCAGATGGCGTATCTTTTTCAGATGGAGGTCGAAAAATTGAGATGCTTTTCAATATCTAGCGATGTCCAAGCCTAAAATTCACTTTTTTGCTGAATCCATCGATTTCAAACTTGCCAAAAAACAAAAACAGAGAGAATGGTTGACCAAAATTACTGAAAATGAAGGTTTTGCGATAGATGAACTCAATTTTATTTTCACAACTGATGATTACTTGTTGAAAATAAACCAAGATTTTTTGCAGCACGACACGCTCACCGATATTATCACTTTTGACAATGCCTCGCAAAAAGATGAAATAGTTGGTGAAATTTACATTTCGATCGAGCGTGTAATTGAAAATGCCAAAGCTGAAAATGTGGCATTCGACCTCGAACTAAAAAGGGTAATGGCACATGGCATTCTACATTTATGTGGATACAACGATAAATCAAAATCGGAAATTGAAACCATGAGAAAAAAGGAAAATGAAGCTCTTAATCTTTTTACAAATGCGTAAATTGCGTGACTAAATAGCTTCCATCCCTTTAATGCGTTTATTTTCCCAAACCAAAGCTCTGTTTATTAAAGAAATTCAACTGGAATGGCGTAATCGCTATGCTTTCAATGGCATTTTACTGTATGTTATTGGGGCGGTTTTTGTTTGTTATCTTTCATTTAATGTAAAGCGAGGCGTGGTTCATCCCATCACCTGGAATGCCCTTTTTTGGATAATCATTCTGTTTTGTGCCATCAATGCCGTTTCCAAAAGCTTTTCGGGTGAGCGAGAAGGCAGAAATTTATATTACTACACATTAGCTTCGCCTCAAGCAATTATCATTTCCAAAACCATTTACAATACATTATTATTACTATTGCTCGGCTCATTAGCCTTTGTATTTTACAGTTTAATAATGGGCAACCCAGTGCAAGATTTGTTTTTGTTTGTGGCTTGCATCGTACTTTGTGCATTCAGTTTTGCTGGGGTGCTCACACTAATTTCAGCCATTGCATCAAAAGCGGGCTCAAGTAGCACATTAATGGCTATTTTGAGTTTCCCAACCATTTTGCCATTGCTGCTACTCATCATCAAAATATCCAAAAATGCGATGGATGGCTTAGAACTAACCTCTAGCTACAAAGATTTATCTATGTTGAGTGCCATTACAGTCATTATTTTTGCTTCGTCATATATTTTATATCCATACATACACAAATCATAAAATGCCCATTAAAAAAAGCTTTACCGATCAAAACTATTATTTGGGCATTCCATTGTACCTTTAAAAATTAATTATTTGACAATGAAAGGAATCGTCTGGAAATCAATTTGCATTATTTTACTATTCTATACAGGTATTGGCGGCTTTCTGATGGAAGTGCCACGTTTGCCAATTCTAAACGAAACCATCAGAAATCTCTATTTTCATGTGCCCATGTGGTTTGGTATGATATTTCTTTTTTTGATGTCTTTTATTCATTCCATCAAATATTTGAGAAATAATTTGCTTGATAATGATGCTAAGGCCATCGAATATGGAAATATTGGGATGCTTTTTGGGATTTTGGGCTGCGTTACGGGTTCTATTTGGGCAAAATATACTTGGGGTGCCTGGTGGACAAACGATCCCAAACTCAATAGCGCAGCCATTGGAATGTTGATATATTTAGCATATTTTGTGTTAAGAGGCTCATTTTCAGATGCCCAACAAAAAGCCAGAATATCTGCTGTGTACAATATTTTTGCTTTTTTGATATTGATTCCGCTGCTTTTTGTGTTACCGAGATTAACAGATTCGCTCCATCCTGGCAATGGTGGAAATCCTGGATTTAACGCCTACGATTTGAATAGTCAAATGCGTTTGGTGTTTTACCCAGCCGTAATTGCATGGAGTTTACTAGGTTTTTGGATTGCAGAATTGAATATTAGAGCACATTTGATTGCTGATAAATTGGATAGCAAATAGGCATCATTCGTTTCTAGAAATGTTTCGTTTGAAATTTTGCTACCTAACCACTTTTAGGAATCAGACACCTCCATAAACTTATATTATAAACGTTTGCGTCAATATCAATCTTTTAGTTTATGTC
>JBJXGB010000161.1:0-11931 GCA_046152935.1 Cytophagales bacterium | reverse complement strand
AATCACCCAATATTCTTCAAGAGCAAAGTGTTGAAAAAAACTATATAAAAGGCATAGTGAAATTGCAAAATCGGCTCATCATTCTCATCGATATTTTCAGAGTGATCGCAAAAGAAGAAGTAAAAGTAGCTTAATTACTTTGAATGGTTTGGTCCTAAAGCTTGATTGGGCTAGGTAGGGTTATCATTGCCGAATCAGCTCCGGTTCATCACAAAAATTTTAAAATAATCCTTCATTTTACATTTCGTCTCATGTCTAAAAAAGTTCTTATTGTCGATGATTCTCTTTATATGCGTACTGTAATCAAGGATGCATTGGTAAACGCAGGCTTCGATGTAGTTGGACAAGCCGCCAATGGAGAATCCGCCATTGATTTGGCAATCGAACTCCAGCCAGACCTTATCACTTTAGATAATATCCTTCCAGATATGCTTGGATTAGACATTTTAAATGTCTTGAAAAGCGAAGAAATTGAATCTAAGGTAATTATGATAAGTGCTGTTGGGCAAGAATCTGTGGTAGAGGAGGGCATAAAAAGAGGTGCTTCACATTATATAGTAAAGCCATTCACTTCTGAGCAGCTCATCGAAATCGTTCACAAGGTATTTGACAATAACTAAATCAATTGTAACCTAATTCAATTGATTGAATCCATGAAAATACGTGTCCTTTTGGTAGATGATTCAGGCTTTATGCGCATTGTATTGTCCGATATTATCAATTCTAGCCAAGATATAGAGGTAATAGACACTGCCGAAAATGGTAAAGAAGCTACTGAAAAAACAAAATTGCTTCGACCAGATGTAGTGTTACTCGATTTGACGATGAAAGATTTTGATGGACTATATGCTGTAAAACGTATTATGGATGAATTTCCTACGCCTATTGTTATTTTGAGTTCGCGCGGAAATACTTATCCAGATGCTTATGTAGATGCCATGGGTGCTGGAGCTTTGGATTTTCTAAATAAACCTGCTGGTCTTGCCAACTCCAAAATTAGAGATATTGACCACCAGATATTTTCAAAAATTAGGGCTGCCGCTCAGGTAGATGTGAAAAATTTGGTGAGAAAGCAAATAATTAAAAACTCAAATAGCCATACTTTTGAAACTATTTTACCTTATGATGTAATCGTAATTGGAGCTTCTACGGGAGGAACAGGTGCTATTGAACAGATTCTGACAAAATTGCCTTCAAATATTCCTGTTCCAGTAGTAATTGCCCAACATATGCCAGCTGAGTTTGTTAATTCGTTCGCAGCAAGGCTAAATGAACTGATTCCCTTGGAGGTAAAAGTGGCAGAAGTGAATGAGTATTTGAAAAGGGGTACCATTTACATTGCACCTGGAAATATCAACATTAAGCTAAAAAAAGCCGCCACAGGTGTAAAAATCACACTTACAGAGACTGTTTATCCTGAATTCAACAACCCTTCGGTTGATGCTCTGCTTGAATCGGCAGCCGAGGTGTATGGTCAAAAAGCATTGGGAATTATATTAACTGGCATGGGCAAAGATGGTGCAGTTGGGATGGAAAAAATGTACAAAAATGGCGCATATACCATTGGTCAAGACGAGAAAACGAGCGTAGTATATGGTATGCCAAAAGCAGTATTTGATTTGGGAGTGGTAAAAAAACAACTTCCTATTCATGAAATGGCAACATTTATTGTGAGTGCTTTATCTTAATAAATGCAAGAGGCTAATCTCCCAAAAACATGAAAGAAGACGAACTTAAAGAAATATTTTTAGCAGAGGCACTTGAAGGGTATGAAGAATTGAATCAGCTTTTTACTGCCTTGGAAAAAGACCATTCGAGTAAACGAGCTATTGATGCCATATTCAGGATTACGCATACCTTAAAAGCAAATGCTGCTGGAATGGGTTTTGAAGATATTGCTGAAATGTCGCACACCTTAGAAGATGTATTCAGCGAAATCAGAGGTTCTAGATTACAAATTGAAGAAAAGCTGTTTAACGACCTTTTTAAGTCCAATGATGCACTTGGCGCAATGATACAACGTGTAAAAAATCCAGCAAATCCAATGATAAAATTCAAAGGAATAAAGACAAAACTTGAAGTGATGCTTAGGGTGGCTAGGTTTGGACCTGAAGCACTTCCGCAAGCGATTACTGAATCTAAAAAGCCAGATATTATTGTAGAAGAAGCCCAACTTAATAAACAAGCCATTCCGGAAACTGTAGTTGAAATTAAGGAAGTAGAAAAAAAGGAGGAAAGCAAAATTTCAATCCCTGAACTTCTAGGTGAAAGTCTAACGACACAAATCCCAAAATATACTGATAATCAAGAGAATACACTTGAAGCTAATACAATTGATGAACCAGAGGTGGAATTAGAGGTGGAATCGAAAGTTGCATTTTCAGATCTGGTTCAGATTCCCGTTAGAAAGCTAGATAATCTGATGAATTTGGTGGGTGAATTGATGATTGAGCGAGATCGTGTAATGACCATTGCAGGAGCAACTGGCTCGGGCAGAAACAATGCCTTTAGTCGATTTCAGCGCATCACTTCGGAGCTGCAATACTCTGTGATGGATGCCAGATTGGTTCAGGTAAATATTCTTTTTAGCAAGTTTCATAGAATAGTGCGCGATACTGCTGCGTTGGAGAATAAAAAAGTGAATTTACTGCTAGAAGGCACTGAAAATGAGATAGATAGAAATGTGCTTCAGATTATTAGTGAATCTTTAGTTCATGTAGTCAGAAATGCGATTAGCCACGGAATTGAACAGCCGAATCAACGGATAAAATTAGAAAAACCTGAATTTGGAACCGTAACCATCAGCGCCAAAAGTGAAAAAGATTCCGTAATTATCGAGGTAAAAGACGATGGCAAAGGCATTGATCCCAAAATTATTCTAAAAAAAGCCATTGAAAAAGGGTTGGTAAATGAAGATTTAGCTCGTTTGCTCTCTGAAGAGGAAATTTTGCAGTTCATTTTTGAGCCAGGCTTTTCGTCTGTTGATGAAGTAACTGCAGTTTCTGGAAGAGGAGTAGGTATGGATGTGGTAAAACGTTCGCTCGATAGCATAGGCGGAAAAGTTAATATTTCTACTCGTTTAGGTGAAGGCACCGTCATTAGTTTGACATTGCCCTCTTCAATGGCATTAAAAGCTGCATTATTATTTTTGATGGGCAATTCCGAATTTGCCATTCCACTTAATTATACTGATGCAGTTATTCAAATTTTGCCAAAAGATATTCACAAAGTTGGCAGAGGATTGGTAGCCAATCATTTGAAGAAAACCATCTCTATCGTGTTTTTACAAGATCTATTTGCACTTAATAGTTTGGAAGACATTAATACAAATAATGTGCTTCAGATGGGACTTGAACGAGCGGCAGAAGGTGTGAAATTGTATGTAATCGTGGTATCTTATGGAAGCAGAGAAGTCGGATTTGTTGTAGATAAACTTTTGCAGCAAAAAGAAATTGTAGAAAAGCCGCTCGCTAAGCCTTTGGAAAATACGGCTTTTTTTAGCGGAGCTACGATTCTTGGCAATGGAAATGTGTGCCTAGCACTTGATATCCCCTCGGTAATGAATAAAATTTTCAAAAACATAAGGAAATGAAAATCTTACAACAGCTAACAGCAGAGCAGCAACATTTCTTTAGGGATTGTATAGGTGTTGCATTTGAAAATTCAGCCTCAGCATTTTCAAAATTTTTGAATAAGGATGTGAAAATCAAATCATTAGCTATAGTTTCTGATTTTGAAAACAACCCAAGTACTTTAGTTGCCGATAATATCTATATTCTTGTGTCAGAATTAAGAGGGAAAATTAGAGGAAAATGTTATTTGAATTTCACGGAGAAAGACGCTAATGTTTTGTTTCAACTAGCATTATTGCCATCCTATGTTAATGACAAAACTATGCAAAAAGCAATATTGCTAGAGTTAGATAACATTCTTACGGCTTCTGTGGTAAGCATTTTATCTAACACATTCAAAATAAGCAGCTATGCGTTTGTACCAGAGCTGTTTGTGGGTAATAATAATTATTTAGAAAAGCTATTAAAGCGAGACTACGTAGAGAAAAAACTGATTTTACAATTCAATACGGGATTTACAATCGCAAATCATGATTTTGAATCCGAATTTATTTGGATTTTTGACCAGGCCATTTTAGAGATTGTCGAATCACATTTCAATGGACTTGAACAACAGCCTACCGTTTCTAACATTTAATTACCAAAATAAGAATACTTTGAATGTAAAAACGTCACGGAAAATTATATTTTTACTCATTTGCCAACTGGTATTGATTGCCCTTTTAATACTCGTGGTAAGCGAGTCATTATTTGTAATATCTTCATTAGTAGGCATTTGCATCTTTTTACTGCTTATATCACCTTCCTTTTTTATATATTCAATTATAAGAACTGAGCTGATAGAGCCGATAAAAAAGTTGACCAAAGCTACTGGCACTATTACAGATGGAGAAGAATTTCAGTGGGGGCCATCGATCAAAAACGAATTATCTGAGCTTGTATCAAATGTAAAAAGCACAAATCTAAAGATTGCAAATGCAACCACATTTGCACAAAATATTGGCGATGGAAAATTTGACCTTGTTCTTGATAGTGCTACCAAAGATTTTGGTCTAGGAGTCGCCCTTGACGAAATGCGCACTAAACTAAAAAATGTGGCAGAGGAAGAACGCAAAAGAAATTGGGCTGTAGAAGGGCATGCAAAATTCGGCCAATTGTTTAGAGACCATCAAAATGATGACTTGAAAGAATTTTCATATATCGTAATCTTAAATATTGCCAAATATATCAATGCCAGCCAAGGTGCGGTTTTTATCAGTAATGAAACACGACCTGAGGATCCATTTATTGAACTTTTTGCCTGCTTTGCTTACGATCGTAGAAAATTTAAAGACAAGAGAATCGAATTGAATGAGGGGCTTGTTGGTCAATGTATGGTTAATAAATCCCACATCTACATAGATAATATTCCAAGAGATTATGCAAAAATAACTTCAGGTCTCGGAGAAGGCAGTCCAAGAGCTTTGCTGTTAGTGCCACTAAAAACCAACGATGAGGTATTTGGAGCTATAGAGTTGGCTTCTTTTGAGATGGTGGAAGCATATCAAATTAAGTTAGTAAACGAAATTGCAGATAGCTTTTCTACAACGCTTTCCTCAGCCAGAATCAACCAAAATACACAAAAATTATTGCTCGAATCTGAAAAATATGCAAATGAACTTCTCATCAAAGAAAATGAGTTGGTGAGCAATGAAGAGGAATTAAGGTCGGCTCAAGAGACATTAAATAACAAACTCATCGAGCTTCAGGCAGAAACCAATCTTACCAAGTGTATCCTAGAAGCCATTAATAAAAGTAATGCAGCCATTGAATTTGATATGGATGGCCATATTTTGAATGCTAATGAAATGTTTCTTTCCGTAATGGGATATGAGAAATCAGAAATAATTGGCTTAGATGAAAAAACAATGGTGCCAGAAACAGAATTATTGTCTAGCCGATATGAAATGCTTTGGGACAGCCTTAAAAAGGGAAATTTCAATACTGGTGAATTTAAAAGATACGCGAAAAATGGAAAGGAAGTGTGGATTGAAGCCACTTATAATCCTATTTTAGATCTTGCAGGTAGGCCTTATAAAATCTTAATGTTTGCAAATTTCACTACCGAGAGCAAAGAAAAGGAAAACGATTTCAAAAATAGAATCAATGCCTTCAATGAAACTTTTGGCAGCCTAGAAATAAACCCAGATTTCACCATAAAATCCGCAAACCAGATATTCTTAGACTTGCACAATCTCAGAAGAAAAGATCTCAAAAATATTTCTTTCGATCAGCTAATAGACAACAATTTGAACGGAATTCACTTTGCAGATTTAGTAAAAACAGAGCTGGAGAAAGGAAAAGCTGTCCGACAAAAAATATCGATTCAATCAGAAAAGGGAATAGTAAATGAATATTTTCTATCTGTCAATCTTTCAAAGAATATTGCTGGAAAGCTGGTAAGTTATTTTGCATTAATAATCCCTTCAAATTTCACGAATTCGGTCAGTTAAATATGGAGGCAACAACACTCGAGTCGATTTCTACAATTTCAGATGAAGAATTAGATTCTATAAATTTTGCCATCTATTTTCGGTATGGACTAGATTTTTCAGGATATGAAAAAAGTTCCTTAAAGAGGAGAATAGTTAGAATTATTCATCGCTTCGATCTTGAAAATGTGGTTGGACTGTGGAAGAAACTGCTTTATGACAAAGATTTTATTTTGTTGTTCAAAGACGAAATTTCGGTTGGACTGACTGAGATGTTTCGAAATGCAGATATCTGGATACAACTCCGAGACTTGTATTTACCTAAAATTGCTTCAACTAAATCGAAAGATGAAATCCTAAAAATATGGCACGCTGGCTGCTCCACGGGCGAAGAAGTGCACACCATGTCTATTGTGCTCGATGATGTAGGCTGTTTGATGAAATCTGTGGCATTAGCAACGGATTTGAGTGATAACTTCGTGAATATTGCCAGAAAAGCGGAATATGATATTGAACTCCTTAACCGTTATGAAAATAATTTTAAGCTATATGATCCAAGTAAGTCAATTAAAACATGTTTTTCTATTGGAGAAGAATTGGGAATCTTATATCCAAAATACAAAAACTATGCTACCTATAAGCAGCACAATCTAACTTCTGAACCAGAAACCAACGAAAAGTACGATATTATTTTCTGTCGAAATGTGATGATATACTTTAATGACAATCTGAAAATGAATTTAATGAAATTGTTCTATGAAAAATTAAACGACAACGGCATATTCATAATTGGTTTTTTTGACGCAATGCCAAGTAATTACGATAGGTACTTTGAATATGAAGATTCGGGCTTGAAGTTTTTTAGAAAATTAAATGCTTAATTCCAATGTATTGATGAAACTAAAAGTATTAGATTACAATCACCTAAATGAGTGTTTTTCAGGAGATCAAAACACAATTGTTGATTTCCTTCATATTTTCCAGACGAGCACAACGAAAGATTTAAGTTCATTAATTGAGGCTATCGAAGAGGAAAATGGAGATACTACTAAAAAAGTGGCCCATAAACTGAAATCGGCTTATCGTTACTTATGCATTGAAAATCTAGGCGAAATACTTGAAAAAATAGAAAAGTCAGGTAAAATGAATTTAAACAAAATAGAGCTTAAATTACTTTTTGAAAAGGGCCTAGAGATAAACAAAGAGCTAACAAATGATATTAATCAAATTTTGACAGAAAATGAATGAAATGACGAATACGAACCAACTAAATACAGATCAGACTGCAGCAAAAATTGGTAAAACACTTGATTTGGTCATGTTGATAGACGATCATGATATCAGCAATTTTATGGCACAACAAGTAGTTATTAATACCAAAATTGCTAAACGTAGCATTGTTCAACCTGCTGGGTTTAGTGCCATCAATTATTTACTGAAACATCAAGAAAACCCGAATGAAATACCCAATCTTATTTTTTTAGATTTGGATATGCCTGTGATGAATGGGTTTGAGTTTCTACTAAAATTCACAGAATTACCAGCATCTATTACTTCAAAATGTAAAATAGTGATACTTTCTGGTTTTGATAAAAAGGAAGAGTTGGAGCCTTGGTTTAAAAACAAAACGATCATTTTCTATATGCTGAAGCCATTAAAACCATCAAATCTTGAAGTTTTTAAGCAATCTGAGGCCTATAACATGTTGTTTAATTAAATATTGACACTTATTGAGGCTCTCTTTTTCAAGGTTTCTAGTCTTTATTAACATTGCTTTTTTGCTTATAACCTTTCATTTGTTCTAAAGCTATGAATATCAATCGATTACAGAGGTTTCAGCCTACTTTTTGATTAGTACAGCACCTAATTTTAGGCATCCTATTTCAGTAAATGTCATGGTGTTGCATGAATGTGAAAGCACCGTAGATTCCCGTTTTTTCTTAGCTGAAAGAGCACATTCAACGTATTCATTTACTTGAACGCAATAAAGCCGTAGTAGAAATTAAGATGATAAAGCGTGCCTATATTTCTTAGCCTACATTTCAACAAAAAACCCATTCAGATCGCTCTAAATGGGTTTTTTTGTAGTCCTAAGGGGAATTGAACCCCTGTTTCCTCCGTGAAAGGGAGATGTCCTAACCCCTAGACGATAGGACCGTCATTGATTTGGGAGTGCAAAGGTAAGTCTAAAATTATAAAATCAAAATTTACACTGCCACTTTGTTAAATATTTTTAAGAAATGCTAAAGTATCTACACCATCGGCATAGTCCCAAATGTTTGGTTGCTGTGTTTGCCCAAACTTTATCTCTTTTCCTTTTGGGTTTCTAACACTGATGCATTGGAGTTTATCGGCATTTTCATTCAAAGTGTCTAGCAATTCATCAGTAGAATTATACCTAGCATAATAAATAATACCAACGGGTGAAACCAACTCTTTCGATTCCTTAATCAAAAGAAAATTATTGTCAAGAAACTCTTCTTGGTTCATTAAATAAATTGCCCTATTGTACTCGTAGTTGTTGGCATATTTTCTATTGTATAGCACTTCTTTATATTCAAACATGGCCTCAATGAATAAAGTCAAGTCGTAGTCTTTAGGTACTAGCAATTTTGATACATTTCTGCAACCCATCCCAAAATAGCTGAATATATCTTTTCCCAAATTTGTCAAATCTTCTTTGGTTTCATTTCCATCAAGAATAGCCAAAGAAGTGCGGTTTTTGCGGATAATATGGGGAATTTTAGAGAAATAGTATTCAAAATAGCGAGAAGAATTGTCGCTTCCAGTGGCAATCAAAGCATCTATAGTTTTCAGATCTTCCACATAAAAAATTTCTGAAGCAAAAAGTGGCTCGATGACAATTAACTTATTCAAAAGCCACTTCATTAATATAGTGTCGGTAGAACTCAGCTTGGCATAAAGTTGATTTCCACTGAGCAAAACACAAATAGCATCATGAAATCCAACGGCAGGGATATTTCCAGCCATAATCACGCCAACTTTTTTGCCATGATTTGCCGATTTCAAAGTTGGATATTGTTTAAGCCATGCGGTTAATTGATTTTTCTCCAGCATGAAAGAAAGACCTTCGAGTGCTTTTTCGATATTTTCGGGTGTAAACCAAGCATTTGCATAGCCTACATTATCAAAAAGTTCTAATTTATCTTCTTTTGAAATATGTTGAATTTGGCCTCCTAGTTCAATCAAAGCCTCAATTTTTCTATCTAAATCAATGTACATCTTAATTAAATCCAAATGGTATGTATAAATTCCTTGTGAAATTATTGGTTCACAAACATAATTCTTTCTAAATTTGCAATCTTGTAAAAAAGTTAAAAATATTTTGGAACAAGAACAGATAAAAATAGCTTTTAGGCTTAATCTGTTTTAAATAAAAAAGTAGAATCGATGGCAATTATTATAACTGACGAATGTATAAACTGTGGCGCATGTGAGCCAGAATGCCCTAATACAGCGATTTATGAAGGCGGAGTAGAATGGACTTGGGCGGGTGGTACAAAATTGACCCAAGTAGAATTGGAAGATGGTTCGGTAATAGAAGGTAAAGCGAAACAAATTCCTGTTTCAAATGAATTTTATTATATAGTTCCCAATAAATGCACAGAGTGTACTGGTTTTCACGAAGAACCCCAGTGTGCAGCTGTTTGTCCTGTAGATTGTTGCGTGCCTGATCCAGATGTGGTAGAAACCAAAGAAGATTTATTGGCCAAGAAACAATGGCTGCATCAAGAAGCTTAATTGCTTAAGAGTTTATATTGAAGGCCTTGTAAATTGTATTTGCAAGGCCTTTTTTTGCTTTATACTTTGAAAATTATTCAGTTTAGTGTTCTAATTACTTTCTATTTTTTTTGCTTTGAAATCATTCACTTACTCCAGTTATTTGGAAATTGAAACTTTGGTGAAAGCCTTTGATGAAAAGACTTTGCCCAAAACAGCGTGGACTCATGAAGCGCATTTGACTGTTGCACTTTGGTATGTGTCTAATTATTCGATTGAAGAAGCTATTTGTAGAGTCAAATCAGGAATTATGAGTTACAATTTGTCTTTGGCAAACGAAAACACTGGAGTAAGTGGTTATCACGAGACTTTAACAATTTTCTGGATGGATGTGGCACATGAATTCAGATTGAAAAACGCTAATTTCGATGTTTTAGCATTAATTAATGAATTTTTGAATTCAGAAAATGCCTCAAAAACATTTCCTTTTCAATTTTATTCTAAAGAAAAGATATTGTCTCCCTTAGCAAGGTCAAGATACATTTTACCTGACAAATGATGATAATTGTCTTTTTATTTGCTTAGGATATTACCTAGATTTATACCTCAAATCAAAACCTTAACAATGATTTATCTAGATTTTTCAATTTTATCGTATTTTGCACCCAATTATCAACAAGCAAATATTTCTTTCATATATATCATCCTAAATCAATTCTTTTATGTTAACCATGGATAAATTCAACTTCGCTGGCAAGAAAGCCTCTGTGCGAGTTGATTTCAATGTACCTCTTGATAAAGCTTTTAACATCACAGACGATACGCGTTTGAGAGCTTGTGTACCCACTATTTCAAAAATATTGAAAGATGGTGGTTCTGCCATTTTGATGAGCCATTTGGGTCGCCCGAAAGATGGACCAGAAGAAAAATATTCTTTAAAACACGTAATCAAGTGGTTAGAAGATACTTACAAGACAAAAGTGCTTTTTGCTGATGATTGCATAGGAGAATCTGCTGTAAAATTATCTGCTGCCCTTAAACCTGGCGAAATTTTATTATTAGAAAACCTTCGTTTTTACAAACAAGAAGAAAAAGGCGATGAAGAATTTGCTAAAAAACTAGCTTCTTATGGCGATGTTTGGGTAAATGATGCTTTCGGTACTGCCCACAGAGCACATGCTTCCACAGCAGTAATGGGCAAATTCTTCAAAGAAAGAGTTTGTGGCTACGTAATGCAAGCAGAGATCGAAAATGCTGAAAAAATCATGAACCATGCAGAACATCCATTTACAGCTATTATGGGCGGTTCTAAAGTTTCTGATAAAATATTAATCATTGAAAAATTATTAGACAAAGTTGATAATTTGATTATTGGAGGTGGTATGACTTATACTTTTGTGTTGGCAGAAGGTGGTAAAATCGGAAAATCTATTTCTGAGCCAGATAAAGTAGAATTGGCACTTTCAATCATCGAAAAAGCAAAAGCCAAAGGGGTAAAACTATTTTTCCCTGCCGATAATTTAATTGCTGACGAATTTAGCAACGATGCCAATCGCAAAATAGCCCCACAAGGTGAAATTCCTGATGGATGGCAAGGTTTGGATATTGGCCCAGAATCTATCAAAGAATTTGCAGCCGTGGTTGCTTCTTCTAAAACAGTATTGTGGAATGGTCCTATGGGCGTTTTTGAGTTTGAAAACTTTGCTAACGGCACAAATGCTATTGCAAAAGCAGTAGTAGAAGCTACCGAGAAAGGTGGTTATTCTTTAATCGGAGGTGGAGATTCAGCGTCTGCCATCAACAATGCTGGCTATGGCGATAGAGTATCTTATGTTTCAACTGGTGGAGGTGCTTTATTGGAATATATGGAAGGTAAAGTGTTGCCAGGAGTGGCTGCTTTGGCTTAAATAGAATAATTAATGATTTAGGTTTGATAACTTTCTTTAGGAGTTGTCAAACCTAAAAATTTTCAATCGCATTCCGCACATTACCGTATTTTTCAAGCAGTTTTTTAGCTTCGTCTGCTTCAATTTTCAATTCGTCCATTATCATTCTCACGCCCCTATCAATTAATTTGTGGTTGGAAAGCTGCATATCTACCATTTTGTTGCCTTTCACTTTGCCTAGCTTTATCATTACTGCTGTAG
>JBJXGB010000159.1:0-24569 GCA_046152935.1 Cytophagales bacterium | reverse complement strand
CACAGCGCTTTTTGTTTTTGGTAATTTCGCTCTGTGGGACACAAATCAAGGTGGGGCCACCTTCACTCATAATGTAAAGTTATAATGAACGTACTGAGTTACAAACTCAGGACAGCACTTTAAATTGCTCCGCAAACTACGCAGAGCTGGGTCTCTAAATTTATATGCCCTGCTCATAACGGCAAGTTAAAAACTTTGTTGAAATTAATTCCAAGTTACGCTTCGCTAAACTTGAAATAGTGCCACAAACTTGGAACATTAAGGGTGTTGCAGCTCTTTATTGTCGCTAAGGTAGTTTCTAAATTGTTGAGCGTTTACTAGGATTACAAATCCTTTTTATCTGGGTTCGACATTACAAATGTCGAACAGCGGGAATTTAGCACAATTTGGAATACATTTGGAAAGCAACCTTTATTTAGTATTTACAAGGTTTATATATTTGATAAGCGTTTGATTGTCTTTTTTATCTTTCTCCATTTCAAATGCTTGTTTCAAATCGGGATATTGCTCTAGTATTTTAGGCAGATGCTTTTTCAACTTATATGCTTCTTTGGTTGCCGGGTCAATTACATATAAAAAATTTTGACCAGCAATGGCTACTGCCGCAATAGCTCCGCCTAGTAGCACTGCCGCAGAAGCCTCATTATTGGGTGTAGCGCCATGGAAAATCAAGTATTTACCTTCGTTTAACATTTTGCAATACCATGTTTGTATAGCAAAATGATACCCATTCACCAGCATGGTATCGCCATTCGAATAACCCCACACCTCTTTCTTTAAAATTGATTTTTTGATTGCACCATCAGTAGATACAATTTTGTATTCATTGCCTCCATTCATGGTTATATCTCCAGAAGTTCGTTTCTGTATACCGATGGTATATTGTTGCGATGGATTTCTATTTATAATCTCTACTATGCTCATGTACACACCTTTGGGGAAAGATGGGGTTTGAGAAAAAGATGAAAGTGATAACAAAGCAGCTATGAATATTAGAAATTGTGCTTTCATTTTTAGTTGATTTTTTTATTAATTCGTAAGGTAAAATTTGATGCTTGTTTGAATTTACTGATGATGCCTGCCAATCTTTAATTTGATTTTGCCAATTTGGATAATATTTCATCAACCAAATTGAATCTTTTCTTTTAATAAATCTTAAATCGCCTGAAAAGCTCAATACCTTTCTCTTAATAGGATTCAATCCAGCTCTTCGGAATCTGCAATTCCGAAGCACTATCGTAGGGTCTGCGACCTGAACTGCTATTTAAAACCTACGCTACCAAAGTACTAATAAAATTTCAAAAATCAATAGTTATAAATACGGGTCTGAAATTCCAGCTCTTCTGAATTTGCAATTCCGAAGCACTATCGTAGGGTCTGCGACCCGACCTCCTATTAAAAATCTACTCTACTAAAGTATTAATAAAATTTCAAAAATCAATAGTTATAAATACGAGTCTAAGACCCTACGATATGGATTCTTGTTTATAAAAAAATCGACATTACATATGTCGGATAGCGTGGATTGATTGATTACTTTTACAGCTTCATTTTTTAGATACTTGAAAGAGAACAGAATACTTATTATTCAATTTATTATTTTTTTGGTCGGCTTTGTTTATTTAGCCAAATTATTCTACATACAAGTAATAGATAAATCTTATCTTGACGAGGCCAATAGCAATGTAATTCAAAGGGTAATTGAATATCCATACAGAGGCATTATTTCTGACCGCAATGGCAAATTGTTGGTTGCAAACACTGCTGTATATGATTTGATGGTAATTCCCAAAAAAGTAAAAATGAATGGTGATGTGGCCTTACTAAGCACATTACTGGGCATTTCTACTGAAAACTTTAACGAAAGGCTTGAAATTGCAAAGCAATATTCAAAAGTACGTTCCTCAATCTTTTTTGAGCAAATGTCTGATACCAAGTTTGGCCGTATTCAAGATTTGATGGTCGATTTTCCTGGTTTTTATGTGCAAGCGCGTACGGTACGCAATTATCCGCAATCGATAGCAGCCAATGCCCTTGGATATATTGGCGAAATAAGCAAAGAAAAAATAGAATTGGTAGGCAAAGATAACTATCGATCGGGCGACTACATAGGTATTAGTGGGGTCGAGGCTTTTTATGAAAAACAACTGCGAGGGATACGTGGTGTCAAATATTTGTTGGTAAATGTAAAAGGGGAAGAAAAAGGAAGGTTTAAAAATGGAAAATTTGATACTGCTTCGGTGCCTGGAAAAGACATTATTTCTACCTTGGATTTTGATTTGCAACAATATGCTGAAAAATTAATGCAAAATAAGATAGGCAGCGTGGTCGCTATCGAGCCAAACACAGGCGAAATATTGGCTTTTGTGTCTGCACCTACTTACAACCCAAATTTATTGACTGGCGAGGAATTTTCTACAAACTATGTAGCACTTTCGAGAGACAGTCTAAAGCCACTTTTCAACAGGGCTTTGATGGCACAGTACCCACCTGGTTCGATTTTCAAAACGATCAATGCCTTGTATGCATTGCAAACGGGAATCTTAAATACTTCGACCATTATTCAATGCAACCGAGGCATTATTGCCTGTCATGGCAAACATTCATCTGCCAATTTCACCACTTCAATACAATATTCGTGCAACCCTTATTATTGGACTGTATTCAAGAAAATAATTCAGGCTGGTCGGAGCTCAAATGCCTTTATCGATGCCCGACTTAGCTACGATTTATGGCGTGACCACGTGCTGAAATTTGGCTTAGGTTCAAAAGTAGGAATAGACTTGCCGAACGAGAAAAAAGGAATTTTGGTAACGAGCAAATATTATAATAAAGTGTACGGTGAAAATGGCTGGCAATTTTCTACCATTTACTCGCTCGGCATTGGGCAAGGCGAATTAGGAATGACACCTATACAAATGGCAAATCTGGCTACAATTTTTGCTAATAGAGGTTTTTATTACGCTCCGCACTTGGTAAAATCGATTGGCGATTCGTTGAGGCCATTGCCACAATACCTTGTAAAACACGAAACTGGCGTGAATAAAGAATATTACAATGCTGTGGTAGATGGAATGGAATTGGTGGTGCGGTCGGGAACTGGTTTTTTGGCAAGATCGAAAAATCAAGCCGCCTGTGGCAAAACAGGTACGGTTGAAAACCCACATGGAGCCGATCACTCTGTATTTATCGGCTTTGCACCCAAGGAGAACCCAAAAATTGCCATAGCAGTAGTAGTAGAAAATTCGGGCTTTGGGGCTGAATGGGCTGCTCCCCTGGCAGGGCTTATGTTTGGAAAATACTTAAATTACAAAGTAGAGAAAGATTGGGTTGAGAATTATATTTTAAACAGAGATTTTATACGTGTTCCAGCAAAACCTAAACCAAAGAAGCGAAGGTGAGATCGATTGGCTCACCGTTGGCTTGTACTTATTTTTAATGACTTGGGGGTGGCTCAACATTTTTGCTGCTGTTTACGACCCCGAATTACCACAAAGTATTTTCGACCTCGAGCTCAACTCGGGCAAGCAAATGCTTTGGATAGGCACCGCTGTGGTATTGTTTGGTTTTATTATGCTTATCGATCACCGGTTTTGGGAATCGTTTGCATACTATATATATGGTGCTATTATTTTACTTCTGGTTGGTGTATTGATATTTGGAAAAGTAGTAGCGGGTTCTAAATCGTGGATACAAATAGGTAGTTTTGCTCTTCAGCCCTCAGAATTTGCCAAATTTGCAACAGGCCTGGCATTGGCTTTTCATTTATCAAACCCGTTGATAAAACTGGAAAATTTCAAATCGCTATTGTCGGTCGGTTTTTTTATTGCTTTGCCTGCATTATTAATTTTACTCCAAAACGATACTGGCTCTACTTTGGTGTTTGGCTCGCTGGTGCTGGTATTATTTAGAGAAGGAATGAACCCAGTGCCATTGGTAATTGGCATTATATGCATTATACTTTTTGTGTTGGCCTTGCTATTCAACAAGTTTATTTTGGTAGTCGTGTTGGGCGTAGTCACCATTCTTATCATTCTTTTAACAAAAGAGATACGCAAACGAATTGGGTTTATCACATTGGCATTTGTATCGTATTTAGTGTCGGTAGTAATTATATTTAGTGTCGATTATTTTGTAAATAATGTATTGCAACCACATCAACAAAATAGAATAAAAGCATTGGTAAACCCAGATGCCGACCCATTGGGCTTTGGCTGGAACGTAACGCAATCGAAAATTGCCATTGGCTCTGGTGGATTTTTAGGCAAAGGCTTTCTTGAAGGCACGCAAACAAAATTTGATTTTGTGCCCGAGCAACATACCGATTTTATATTTTGCACCATTGGTGAAGAATGGGGCTGGCTAGGAAGTTTGGTATTGATCGCCCTTTTTGGCCTATTCTTCATTAGATTAATTTTTTTGGCAGAGCGGCAACGATCGAAATTTGCCAGAATATATGGCTACTGTGTCTTATCAATCATGTTTTTTCATTTTATGGTGAATATTGGCATGACGATCGGTCTGTTTCCAGTTATTGGCATTCCCCTGCCCTTTTTCAGCTATGGGGGTTCATCTTTGTGGTCGTTTACTATTTTATTGGCTGTTTTTTTAAATATGGATGCCAATCGCAAAAATGTATTGGGGTGATACTACAAAACTAAATATTGGTAAAATGCAACACAATTCCCCATAAAATGGCCTTGTTTAAAAGCCAGTTACATAATATTTTGAGTTTGACCAAAAAAGTTATATTTTTGGAAATACTAATAAAAAAGAGCAGTGGCAGAGCTAAAAAACTCAAAATTAATCAACAAAATAATTGACGATACATTTGAGGTAGACCAACTCCACAATTACACTCTTTCCATCTTACTGAGCAGCACCAGCTTTCAATTTTGCGTGATAGATGTAGTGAAAACCCGCTGCATGATGCTTGAACACTACCAATTTGAGCAAACCAACAGTGCAAAAGAACTATTGAATGTATTAAAAGAAGTATTTGAAGAAAGCAATTACTTGAATGCTGGTTTTTGGAAGTCAATCAAATTAAACATCAAAAACCTTAAATTTTCGCTTGTTCCAAATTCTCTTTTTGCAGAAAGCTATGCAAAAGATATTTTGAGTGTAAATTGTACAGTGTCCGACTACGAAGTATTGTACTATTACAAACATACGAGCAACGACACCGTAAATATTTTCGCGGCAGAACAAGAATTGATCGACTGGTTTAAAAAAATATATCCCAATAAATTGGTCGAGGTTTTGCACCATACCAGCACCATGATGGAGGGTGTGCTACAATATTCGACAGAAAATGAAGCTAAAAGCGTGTTTGTAAATATTGAAGATTCGATAGCGACCATTGCCGTGAGAGACAATAATGCTATGATTTTCATTAATAATTTCAAATTTACAACCCCAAACGACCTGCTTTATTTTATACTTTTTACTTACGATGAGCTCGATTTAAACACCGAAACTATTCCAATGGTGCTCATGGGCAATATTCATAAAAACTCAGATTATTATTCGAGAATTTATAAATACATAAGAAATATCACTTTTAGCCGCAGGCCGCAGGGCATCAAATTTGGCTATAAATTTGATGAAATTACCGATCATCATTATTTTGGGCTCTACAATACCATTCTTTGCTAATAAATCTGTACACTTATGATTTATTTGGGCTTTTTAGCTGCGACACTCACCACCATTTCGTTTATTCCGCAAGTCTACATAGTTTGGAAAACCAATGATACCAAATCGATTTCACTGACAATGTTTTTGCTTTTTTGGATTGGTGTAGTTTGTTGGCTATTTTACGGAATATTTCTACAAGATTTTGCTATTATTTGTGCAAATATCTTTACCCTCGCAGCCGCAGGATATATTCTGTTAAAGAAATTAATGAATTTAAAAAGAGATAAGGCTAAATAAATGAGTTAAGACGTTTATTTTTTGTGTTGGGCTGCTATTTCAGCTAATTTTTGAACTGCTCACGTGTAATACTGTATATTTCATGATTGAATTTTTTTTAATTTCTTCAAACTTTGCTAAGATTTTAGCCTTTTCGGCCTCAAATTTCTTGTTTACATATCCAAAATACATACCAACTAATTTTGTTTTTTTACAGGTGCAATTTTAGGAAATCGGGCATATAATTCTTCTCTCGAAATTGATTTCGAATATAATTCAGGATTTTCATGAAATTCTTTTATCTCTTGATGAAAAGATTCTTTTTTAGTTTTTGAAGTTACAAAAATATTTTCCAGTGAATTTTTCATCGGCAACTTCAATATATTTTGGTTGAATACAATCTGATATTCTTGTATAAATATTTAAGAATCTCTTCTTTTCACTAAAGCCTACAATATAGAGATGGAAATTATCTTCCGTATCAACCATATTAATAAATTCAGCATACTTATTCGACTATACGGACTTAATCTCAGAAAGAGTAATTCTTTCCTTACTTAATTCCACAGCACTTATTTCGGAGAAATCCCATTCGAATTCAAAATTCTCGTCCATTATTTAGTTTTTAAGCCAATACAATAATAATCGAAGCCTAATTGCTTCAATTCGTCTTTATCGTAAATGTTTCTACCATCAAACACCACCTTATTTTTCATCAATTTCCCCATTACATTGAAATTTGGTGAGCGAAATTCGGGCCATTCTGTTACTAGCAATAATGCATCAGCATCAATCAAAGTATCATAATCATCTTTGCAATACGTAATAACGTCTCCAATCATGTGATGTGCTTCTTTCATCGCTACTGGATCATAAGCTCTTACTTTACCACCTGCTTTTAATATTTTTTCGATCAAAACCAAGGCTGGAGCTTCTCGCATATCGTCAGTTTTGGGCTTGAAAGATAATCCCCACATGGCAAAGGTTTTGCCTTTAATATTGCCATCGAAATGTTTCATCATTTTATCAAATAATACCTCTTTCTGTGCCTCATTTACTGCCTCTACGGCATTGAGTATTTGCATACCGTAGCCGTATTGTTTGGCTGTGCGAATGAGTGCTTTTACATCTTTAGGGAAGCAAGAACCACCGTAGCCGATGCCCGGGTATATAAATTTGTTGCCAATGCGTGCATCTGAGCCTATTCCCAATCGAACTTTATTCACATCAGCACCCACTAATTCGCATAAATTGGCAATATCATTCATAAAACTGATACGCGTTGCCAACATAGAATTGGCTGCATATTTTGTCATTTCAGAAGAGCGAATATCCATAAAATAAATAGGATGCCCATTCAGCAAAAAAGGCTTGTATAGCTTGCGAATTACCTCTTCCGCTTTATCGGTCTCAATGCCAATTACAATTCTATCTGGTTTTAAAAAATCATCTACTGCTGCGCCTTCTTTCAAAAATTCAGGGTTAGAAGCTACATCAAAAGCTAAATCAGAATTCCTCTTACTTAAAGCTGCTTGTATTTCGACCTTAACTCTTTCAGCGGTTCCTACTGGTACTGTACTTTTAGTAATAATGACTGCATAGTGATTCAAATTTTCGCCAATGCTGCGTGCTACGCCAAGTACGTACTTTAAATCAGCACTACCATCTTCACCTGGAGGCGTACCAACTGCAATAAAAATAGCTTCGCAGCCTTGAATACTTTCAGCGGGATTGGTTGAGAAATGCAAACGGCCTTTTTCATAATTTCGAACAACCATTTCCTCCAGGCCAGGTTCATAAATAGGCAGAATGCCATTTTTGAGGTTTTCAATTTTTTTAGCATCAATATCGATGCAGGTCACATCAATACCAACCTCCGCAAAACAAGTTCCAGTAACCAAGCCAACATATCCTGTGCCAACAACTGCTATTTTCATGTTAAATAAATCCCTTAACCTCAAAGGGGCGTTTAATTATATCCAGGTGAGATTTATTGCCTGCTCGTTTAATAATTATAAGTACAATTCTAAATATTTTGCCATTTCTAGTTGCATTTTTTGTGCTTCTTTGCCTGCCTTAATGGCAAAATCCTCTTCGCCACTTGCATAAATAATACCTCTCGAGCTATTTACCAAAAGTCCACACCATTTATTCATTCCATATTTTGAAACTTCCTCTAAACTTCCGCCTTGTGCTCCAACTCCTGGTACTAATAAAAAATGATTAGGTACTATTTCTCTGATTTTCTTCAGCATTTCGGCTTTCGTAGCGCCAACAACGTACATCATTTGCTGTTCATTTGCCCATTTTTGCGATTCCTTTAGGACTTTCTCATATAATTTTGATTCCTCGTTAATTAATACCAATTCCTCAAAATCTCTGCTTCCTGAATTGGAAGTCAAAGCAAGCAGAATTACCCATTTTTTATCAAATCCCAGAAATGGGTCTACCGAATCTTTGCCCATGTAGGGAGCTACAGTTATCGAATCAAATGACATACCTTCGAAAAATGCTTTGGCGTACATAGCGGAAGTGTTGCCAATATCGCCACGTTTGGCATCAGCAATAGTAAAATGATTTGGATAATTTTTGTTTAAGTATTTTATTGTCTTTTCCAAACTTGACCATCCTATTGAGCCTAAAGCTTCATAAAATGCAGTATTTGGTTTAAAAGCCACGCAAAATGGAGCAGTAGCATCAATTATTTGCTTATTAAATTCAAAAATAGCATCGGATTCAATAAGGAGATGTTTTGGTATTTTATCAATGTCGGAATCCAATCCTACACACAAGTAGGATTTTTGGGTTTTGACAAATTCAAAAAGTTGTTGGTAGTTCATTCTAAAATATCCGTAGACGTATTTTTGAGTTTTCTTAAAAGTGGAATGTAATAGATGAAATTCCTATAGATTTCTAAGGTTTTTTCTTGATTATACGTGTGCGAGGTTTTGTTTCTGTCATTAATCATATCTAGCCATAGGTGTTGATAATCAATAATTCCAACTTTAAAAGCTGCTTTTATTGTATCACGAGGATAATGAATTTCCCGTACTATTCTTTCAAATAGGTTTTTATTAGTTTCCACAAGCATTCAAACGTGAACTCGAGTCTTTGAATGGAGGCATCTAAAACAATATCATCCAATGCAATATCTCTATGCAATACTTCGCCAAACCTTTCTAAAGCATTAGAAAATTCTATCAATGAAATCTTAGTTCGTTCAAGTTATTTCATCAATTATTTCAATGTTTCTTAAAGCAATTTTCTGAAATTCTGTCGAGGTTCGAAAAAAATCAACAAAATCAAGCGTATAAAGTGTTTTTATTGTCTCAATTTCTTCAATTATTTTGTATTTAGCGGAATTATCTAAACCAGTAGCTGTTATTAACCCAATATCAACATCTGATCTTTCTTTTGATGTGCCATCAACCCTAGAACCAAAGAAAAATAGCGTGTAATGGGAACCAGATAAATATTTTCTAACAATTATTGAAAGTTGGGCTTTAAGTTTATCTGATGAATAATGTTCTAATTTCATCTGAAATTTATTGAATTGCTACCTTAAATCAACTACTTCAACGCCTGCGTATTTTGATTTGTCAAAAGAAAACTGGCTATCTTCAAACTTGACATTTGGCTGAAATTTACTGATAGAATACAAATACCTGTTGCCATTCTTCTCAAATATTTTCCATTTAAAAATGGATTTATCTTTTTTGCTAATCCATATTTTGATCTTAAAAAAAGGCTTTTTTTTGTTTTCGGGAATAAGCTCAACGACATTATACACTACTTTTTTGATCGTTTCATCTGCCGTCAGCAAATATTTGAAGCCTTGGCGGTACATTGAATGTATTTTTGTAGGCGATATTTCATCGTCTTCTGGTGCATAATCAGAAATATTTACTTCGTTTTCTTCCTTTAAATAAGTCCAAACGGTTGTACCATTGTTAATAATCATTTGCGATCCCATTTTCAGGGTAAATTTATTGCCTTTCACGTTGATTTCTCCTGTAAATTTATCGTTCACTTTTGCTTGAAGATTCTCAAGTTCATAGGAGAATTCAGCTTTATACGATTTGATCGCTTCGTACTTTTTGCTTACAGAATTCAGCAATTCCTCAGCTTTGACATCAAATTGAGCAAATGATTGTAAACTAAAAAGGCAAAATGCGAAAATAAGATAAGTGATTTTTGAATTATTGTTTTGTTTCATATCAAGATTTAAGAGTGTAAAAATACGCTCAATTATCGTTAATTTTAATTTAATTGATTCATTCAAGTGAATTTAATAGTTCCAGTAGGTCTGGAAATGGACTTATATTATGATTTATCAATTCCTTAACCAAAGTTTTAAATTCCAAATTAGTTTCTATCGTTTGCTTCTTTGTCATTTTTTTAAGCTCACGAAGGTTGTCAGGAATTTTGAAAGTGTAAAGTTTTAATTGACTTCTAGTCACTGCATTTAAGATGAACTTCTCAATAGCTGGACTAATAACTATTAGGAACTGGTTTTTACTTATATGTTTTTTTAGTTGGTAATCAGTTTTATCAACTAAGACCAAGAATTCTTTCAAGTACGATGGAACTGCGTTTTTGTCATTATCGATCCAGCCTATAAGTAAATCTGAACCTTCATTGGCACTTTGCAGTGATTTTGCCACATTACTAATACCCGCCTCGTGTTGAACATCAATTACTACATTCAAATAACTACTGAAAACCTTTAATAAGGCCGTTTCTGCAAAACATTCTGAAATTATTCGAATCATGCCATTAATTTTTCCAAATTAAAAAACACATCCATATTAAAATCTAAAATCTCTGTTATTTTCTCTTGAGAAAGAGATTTGATTTTTGTTTCATTATTTTCATAAGACGTAAGAAAAATATTCAAGTCTTCAAAAGCAATATTTTCAATGAGAGAAAGCAATAAATAGGGGCTATGGGTTGAAATAAAATACTGATTTGTTTCATCAGCTACTATTTCTTCTGCCAAATTTCTCACAAACGGAGGAAAAGAATGCACTTCTGGCTCTTCAAAAATTATTATTGAATCTTTGTTTGAACGAATGGCCGCTAAATAAAAAATATAGCGTTGGTAAGTATCTGCGATAGAGGAATATGGATATTTATATACATATCCGTTTACCTTTTTTTCAATTTCAAATATTTTTTTTGATTTGTAGAGTACAAAATCTAAGTTTTGTTTTCTAAAAAGTGTTGTTATTTCACTTTTTAAACTTTCGTCATTATCAACGACTGAGAATATGTTGTTTCCAAACGGTGGAATAAGTTCTTTTGAAAAACTGACATTTGATTTTACCTCATTTTTAAATTGAAATTTTTTAATAATATACTCTGGTTTGTAACTTATACTAAATTCTTCTAAACCACTTTCGTTTAAAATTCCAATTAAAGGAACTTCATCATTATTTACCTTATACAATATCCCCAGATTATTTTGACCGACTTTATAATCTATTTCTCCGTAAAATAAATTTGATTCTATTGTAATTTGGTCTTCGACCACTTCGTCATAAAATAAATTCATTAAATTTTCGTACCTTACTATGCCCTTCAAAAACTGGCTATCAACGGAATAAAAAGGGTTCAAAGCTCCCAAAGCTTCCAACAAATTTGACTTACCTACATTCGGCTCACCAATAAACACATTTACTTTCTTTGCTTCTGACCTGATATGCTTAATAGACTTGAAGTTTTTGATTTCAAACCATTCCAAGTGTTGCTTTTTTTCTTTTTGCATTTCAAACTGCTTTACAATGAATCTATTATTTCCTGCAGACTTCTTTCATCTTTCGCCTGTACATCGCGCACTTTGCTTCCATTGGGCGGCCCTACAATTCCTGCGGCCTCCAACTGATCCATTATGCGACCAGAACGGGCATAACCTAAAGATAACTTCCTCTGTATCAGCGAAGTACTGCCCTGCTGAAAAGCTACGATCAATCTTGCCGCTTCTTCAAATTTCGGGTCACGATTGGTTAAATCTACTTGTCTATCACTCGGATCTGCATTTTCATCAAAATACTCAGGCAATTGATAAGCAGTAGGATACCCTTGTTGATTCCCGATAAAATTAACCAAATTTTCCACTTCTGGTGTATCTACAAAGGCACACTGCAAACGAACCATATCGGAATTTATTTTCAGAAGCATATCACCTTTACCTACCAATTGGTCTGCTCCGCCTTCATCCAATATTATCTTAGAATCTACTTTTGTGGTAACTCTAAACGACAAACGGGCTGGAAAATTGGCTTTTATCAATCCAGTTATTACGTTTACAGATGGCCTCTGAGTAGCTAGCACCAAATGTATGCCAACAGCTCTGGCCAACTGAGCCAGTCGCGCAATGGGCATTTCAATTTCCTTCCCAGCCACAATCATTAAATCGGCTAATTCATCAATTACCACTACTATATATGGTAAAAAACGGTGTCCATCATTAGGATTTAGTCTTCTTGAAATAAATTTGGGATTGTATTCTTTCAAGTTTCTGCAACCAGCATCTTTTAATAAGCTGTATCGTGTATCCATTTCAATACAAAGCGAATTAAGGGTATGAACCACTTTTTTAGTGTCGGTAATAATGGCTTCTTCGCCATCAGGCAGTTTTGCTAAAAAGTGTCTTTCAATATTATTATAAACAGAAAGCTCCACTTTTTTGGGATCTACCATCACAATTTTAAGCTGAGATGGGTGTTTTTTGTAAAGCAAAGAAGCCAATAACATATTGATACCCACCGACTTACCCATTCCAGTTGCACCTGCCATCAACAAATGGGGCATGGTAGCCAAATCGGCTACAAACACTTCATTGGTAATTGTGCGACCAAAAGCAATGGGCAGTTCCATGGTCGATTTGGCAAATTTATCATCCATCAAAACATCTCTGGCAGGCACCATTTGCTTATTTTTGTTCGGCACTTCCATCCCAATAGTGCCTTTCCCTGGCATTGGAGCAATGATACGAACACCTAAAGCACTGAGCCTTAGTGCAATATCATCAGAAAGATTAGCTATTTTTGATATTTTGATACCTGCATCCGGCACAATTTCATACAGCGTAACGGTAGGCCCAATGGTGGCTTTGATGCTAGTAATGCCAATACTAAAGTCATTGAGCGTTTGTACAATTTTGTTCTTATTTTCTTCTAATTCCTCTTTTGATACAACTGCACCCTTGTTTTCACCATAATCTTTCAACAAATCGATCGTTGGATATTGGTAACGAGATAAATCTAAAGTTGGGTCGTACGGTGGCAATTCACTTACATATTCCTTGGTTTTTATATCCTCCAACCTTG
The DNA here is from genome assembly GCA_046152935.1 of Cytophagales bacterium. Classification (GTDB taxonomy): domain Bacteria; phylum Bacteroidota; class Bacteroidia; order Cytophagales; family UBA9547; genus CAZMFZ01. The sequence continues at coordinate 11,322 of JBJXGB010000159.1, read as the reverse complement.
TAAATGGTGCAATTTCAGCTTTTGGTGTAGGCTCTTCAACTATTGGCGTTTCAACTACTAGTTCTAAATCTAATTTTGAATTAGTTTTAGGCAACTCATGGGATTTAATTTTCCAAGTATCGTCTTCCAATTCTTCTTCTGGTTCGTCTTCAATATTTTCATCATCAAAGTTTTCATCTCCTTCAAATTCATTGCTTTCGTTGTCATGCTCAATCAATTCATCCTCTATTTCATTTACATTATCACTAAATTCTTCTTTAGCTCTTTTTGCAAAAGTGGTAATATTAAAGGCAAATATGATAAATGACAGAAATGCAAATGCTAGAAGTAAAAATGTACCCAAACCAATCATTTCATTGGCTATTGTGGCTATTTCGTAGCCAATTCCACCTGCCAAAAATCCAATTCCTTCTTCTTGCTCGGTTATCAAGACCAAAAACCCAAAGGTGGTTGAAAGCCAAAAACCAAAGAAAAGTACATAATTGAATAATTTACGAACTGGATATAGCTCTTTTAGAAACACAATCTTAACGCCATAAATAAAAAATAATGGCATAAAAAGCAACGATGCAATTCCAAAACCTTTGAAGACAAGATAATAAGCCACAATAGCTCCAAATAAGCCTAACCAATTTTCGGCCTCCTGACCTGCATCTCGCAGATCGATTGTAAAGGCAGATTCTACCAAGCTTTGATCGGCAGCACCTGTAAAAATGTATGAAACCAAAGAAAAACTTGCAAAAACAGAGAAAAAAATCAAAGAAAGCCCAAAAATCAACTTAAACCGCGGATCTTGAAAAAGTTTTGGATTGATTTTGCTCTTTTTTCGTGAATTTGACAAAACCTCTGGCTTTTCTTCTTGCACAGTGTTTTCTGTCGATTCAGCTTTGCGAAATGTATTTTTTGCCATTGATATGTTTATCAAAACAAAAATAACTAAATTCTATTTGCAATCGACTTTAGTTATCCACTAAATGAGGTGATGCCCTAAAAACAAACCTACGAACTTTTGATACTGTTAATTTGTGGCTAGTTCTTAATGATACTGATAAATCAGGATATATTGTTAATATTGGAAATCGTGAATGTCAACAAATAGCACGGGTTGTTTGTTTTTGAACGACAATTTCAATATTTTCTATTAATTTTAATAAAACAAGTCTAATTTTAAATATATACTATGATAAAAAATATATTTTTTGTGTATTAATGTTTCATAATTACATATTAAAATAAAAAACACGATAATTAATTTTTTCATGTATTTTTGATTCTATCAAAAATAATCTGAAAAAATATACTTAATAATAGATATCTACACCATTTAATTTTATTCCCATGCAAAATCAATCTTCTTCATTGCAAGGAAAGCAATCGCAAAATCTAGTCTCAAAACTTCAAGGGTTACTATCGCATTACACTATCGACACTAGGTTTTTGGATGAAGTATTTCAGCATAATGGTGTTCAAAATGGATATTACGACCAAATTGTAGACCACTTTAATAACCTTTCATTTGAAGATTTTAAAGACATAAACGAATACACAAAGATGTCTTTCTTCAACCAAGGAATTACTTTTGCAGTATACTCAGATAGCGACAAAGGCACAGAACGCATTTTCCCATTTGATTTATTCCCCAGAATAATACCAAAATCAGAGTGGGATGTGCTTGAAAAAGGCGTAATACAACGAAATAGAGCCATAAATATGTTTTTGTGGGATATTTACCACGAAAAAAAAATATTTAAAGATAAAGTAGTGCCAGAAGAGCTCATAGCTTCATCGCCCTATTACTACAAAGCGATGATGGATATTGATCCTGTTGGTAAGATATACACACATGTTTCAGGCACTGATCTTATTAAACATAATGACGGCAAATATTATGTGCTTGAAGATAATGTTCGTTGCCCTTCTGGTGTAAGTTATGTGCTTTCAAATCGAGATGCGATTAAAAAAACATTCCCAAATCTGTTGCTCAATCACAATGTAAGTTCAGTTCAGCAATATCCACTCGAATTGCATGAAATAATGAAATCTGTAGCACCAGAAAAAGTAGAAGAACCTACCTGTGTGGTGCTTACCCCTGGTATTTTCAACTCTGCTTATTTTGAACATGCTTTTTTGGCCTTGAATATGGGCATTCAATTGGTAGAAGGGCGAGATTTATTCGTAGAAAAGAAATTTGTGTATATGAAAACGTTATACGGCCCACAAAGAGTGGATGTAATATATCGAAGGGTAGATGACGACTTTATCGATCCTTTGGTTTTTAATAAAAACTCGATGCTGGGCGTAGCAGGTTTGATGGCAGCTTACCAGGCTGGAAATGTAACTCTGCTCAATGCCCCAGGAACCGGAGCAGCCGATGACAAAGCGGTATATACGTATGTGCCGGCCATGATAAAATATTATTTGTCGGAAGAGGCCATACTCAACAATGTACATACTTACCATTGTGAAAAAGACGATGATTTGCAATATGTGCTCGATAACATGGAAAAAGTGGTAATAAAGCCAGTAGATGAGTCTGGTGGGTATGGTCTACTGGTGGGTAGCAATGCAACAAAAGAAGAATTGGCGGAATTTAAGAAAAGAATATTGGCAAATAGACGAAAATATATCGCGCAGCCTATCATGTCGTTGAGTATGCATTCTACTTTTATAGAAGGAGAAAATACTTTTGAGCAACGACATATCGATTTACGCACCTATTGCTTGATGGGCAAAGATAAATCTTATTTATTAAAAGGCGGATTGACTCGAGTGGCCCTGAAAAAAGGAAGTTTGGTCGTAAATTCATCACAAGGTGGTGGCTCGAAAGACACCTGGGTACTGCTCAATTAATTACAATAATTCATAATTCATAATTCATAATTCATAATTCATAATTCATAATTCATAATTCATAATTCATAATTCATAATTCATAATTCATAATTAAATTATGTTGTCACGCATTGCAAACAGTCTTTTTTGGATGGGTCGCTATATTGAAAGAAGCGAACATTTAGCTAGATATACTAAAGTACATTATTTTTCGGCACTCGATGCCCCACAAACCCAAAATAAAGAAGATCTATTGACTTCGATACTCAAAAATGCAGGGCTTGAGCATTTGTATTTTAAAGATTATCCGACAATAAACGAGCAGGCGGTACTTTTTTATGTTAGTCTGGACATTACCAATCCATTTTCGATGGCTTCAGCAGTAAACTCCGCACGCGAAAATGCCAGAGGTGCGCGCGATTCGATCACTACAGAACTATGGGAGGCGATAAACAAATATTACCATGCCGTAAATGATTTTGCCTTGAATCCGTTTAACCCAGACGATACTTTTGATTTGATGCAAACCATGATACAAAATTGCAATGTAATCAGGGGCTTGATCGACAATACGATGGTGCATTCCGATGCTTGGAATTTGATTTCACTTGGTGTGCATATCGAGCGTGCCATTCAAATAATGCGAATCCTCATCACCAAAACGGATGATATTGAAAATTTGGAGCAAAACGAGTTAGAAAATACCATTAGCAATTACCATTGGAGCACGCTATTAAAAAGTGCAGAATCGTATGATATGTGCAATAGATACTACAAAGCCACCCCAAGCCGCGACAATGCACTAGATTTTCTGATTTTGAACCAATCTTTTCCAAAATCTGTGGCCTTTAATTTAAACAAAGCCCTTGAACATTTGCAGAAAATCACCGCTTTCAAAAATGAAAAAAACGATAAATTTTTGTTCAGTGTTGGAAAACTTCTATACTCGTTCAAATACCTTACCATTGAAGAGATAAAAGCACAAGAAGTGACTATTTTCTTGAACAAAAGCCTAGAAACAGTGTATGATATTGCAAATCAATTCGAGAAAGAATATCTCAAATTTTAGATGCAAAACAACAACTGGCACAAAATAAATAGTACGAAAATACAATTGAAACTATTTTGTCGTTAAGATTGTAAAAAGATATAAATAATTCGCTTATGTCACAATTCATGGCACAAATCACACTTCCAGCGTTCTTGGAAGAAGATTTTTTGGCTCTTATTCCAGAACACAGGGTATATATCGATCAATTGATGAATGATGGCATCATTACTAGCTATAGTTTGGCACTAGATAGAAGCACTGTGTGGATAACTTTTAATTCTAAAAGTGAGAAAGCTGTAAACAAAATAATCAATAGCTTCCCTATTTCACATTTTATCGAATTCGATGTATTGGAGTTGGCATTTCACAATAGTGCTACTGTTTTTTTTCCTTCGTTGTCGTTAAATTGATCTTTTTTCAAAATCATTATCTCAAGCACAAAACTTTTGTCGTATTTTGTTGTGAAACATTTCCAATAGCTTCAAAATGAAATTTTTAGACAGGGTTTTGCAGAATTGGCGCACATCTAAAGCCATAAAATACATTCCTATTAATGCAGAAGTGTTGGATATTGGATGCTACGATGCCATCGTGTTTCAAAAATTGGGTAATAAACTGCAATATGGCGTAGGTATCGACCCACTGATTGAGCCCATTCAAAAAGCAAACTATGAGTTAAAAAAAGGGTACTTTCCTCAAGATTTGGATGAAAAAAACAAGTATTTTGACGCTATAACCTTAACAGCAGTTCTCGAACATATTCCAGAATCTATTGTTGCAGATTTTGCCCAAAATTGTTCTTTGCATCTAAAATCAAAAGGCATTATCGCCATTACAGTGCCAGACCCAAAAGTAGACAAGATACTTGAAATTCTTATCAAATTCAAAATTTTAGATGGCATGTCTGTTGACGAACATCATGGATATGATGTGAAACAAACTATTCCACTATTTGAAAAAGTTGGTTTGAAATTGATAAAGAAAGAGTCATTTCAATTGGGATTAAATAATTTATTTGTATTTCAGAAGCCATAAATGATGTTCAAATTAACAATCCTCGATCGGTATATTCTCAAAAAATACCTTGTTACTTTTGTTTTTGTAGTGCTTATCATCATTACAGTTATATGTGTGATTGATTATACGGAAAAAAACGAAGATTTTCTCACAAAAAATGTGCCTTTAAGAGAGATATTTATCTCTTATTACCTCAATTTTATTCCTTACGTAATTAATATTCTTTCACCCATATTGGTATTCATTGCAACAGTATTTGTAACTGCTAGGTTGGCAAGTAGAACAGAGATTATTGCTATTTTAAGTTCAGGAACTAGTTTTCTGCGAATATTAAGGCCTTATTTGCTGGGCTCTGCGATTATTGCCATTGTCACTTATTACATGTACGGATGGGTAATACCACGTGCAAGCCGCATTAGGCATGGCTTTGAAAATGTATATGTAAGAGGGCAATACTTTTTTGACAAGAGAAATGTACACATAAAAGTAGCTCCCACTTCGTATGTGTATATGGAAAGCTACAACAACAGTATTCATTGTGGATACCAATTCACGATCGAAACCATCGACATCGGGCGCGTGATTGATAAGCTTTCAGCAAGCAGGATAGTATGGAAGGAAGATATAAAAAAGTGGCGGATTGAATATTGGACAAAACATAGTTTTGAAGGCAAAAAAGAAATTGAAACAAGGGGCAATGAGCTCGATACTACCCTCAATCTAAGCCCCAAAGATTTTGAAACACAGCACATGCTCTATGAGCAAATGACCATCGATGAACTAAGCGCACAAGTAGATTTGCTTACTCAAAGGGGAGCAGAAGGAGTAGAACCCTATTTAATAGAAAAATATACAAGGCAAACCTACCCTTTTTCAATTATTATTCTCACCATCATTGGGGTAATTGTGTCATCAAGAAAGTCGCGCGAAGGCGTAGGATTGCAAATTGCACTGGGTTTTGGTTTGGCATTTATGTACATTATTTTTATGATAATAGGGCAAAGCATAGGCAAAGGTGGGGCTATCACCCCTGCACTTTCAGCTTGGATTCCCAATGTAATTTTCTCTGGCATAGGTTTAATAATGTACTTTAGAGTTCCGAAATAAAAAAATTATCCACAAATTTGTGCTCCAAATAACTTTAGCGTTCTCGAACGTATAAATACCCAGTTTTAAACCTTAAAAATCTAGTATCATGGCCAAAGCACAAGACGCAAAAAAAGAAACAAAAAAAGCTCCAGTGAAATCGCTCAAAGAAAAAAGAGCTGAAAAACAAGCCAAAAAAGGAGACAAATAAATATTTGACCTACCAGCCCAAACTAAGCACTTAAAAAGCTCGTTTGGGCTTATTTATTTGAGCAAACGCTAGCAATTTTTGCCTCATTATTTCTAGCTTTGTGGTTTAAAAATACCATGAAACAAGGTTTTATCAGCACAATAGTCTCCTATTTTTTTCGAGGTTTACTTTTTACTGCTCCCATTTTTATCACATTTTACATATTGATTGCCAGTTTCCAATGGGTAGATAGGCTTATTCCCATCGATATCCCAGGTAGCGGCATAGCCATTATATTTCTTTCTATCACACTGCTTGGCTTGTTTGCCTCTACTTTTTTGGCCACACCGCTACTCAAATTTCTCGACAATGTACTAGATCACACGCCTTTAGTAAATTTGATATATGGCTCGATAAAGGACTTGGTAAATGCTTTTGTTGGCGAAAATAAAAAGTTCAAAAATCCAGTGCTTATTACGATTGATAAAACGCTAAACCTTAAAAGACTTGGGTTTATTACCGAAACCGATCTTTCAAAATTTAATCAAACAATAGATATGGTAGCGGTGTATATACCTGATTCTTATGGACTTACTGGAAATTTATATTTCTCACCGAAAGAAAATATTGAAATAATTCCACTGTCAGTGTCAGACGTGATGAAATTTATCGTTTCTGGGGGAATATCTGGGCTTAAAAATGATTCTAAATAATATTAATAAATGATGCAAAATATTACCAAGCCTCCAAAAGGTTTTAGAATGCCCGCAGAATGGGAATCACATGCTTCCACTTGGCTTTCATGGCCTCACAACAAAGATACTTGGCCTATGGATGGCAAATATCAAGCCATGATAAAACAATATTGCCATTTGATAGGCACTTTGGCTCAATTTGAACTTGTAAATATCAACATTGGCGACATTGAGCTTGAAAATGAAGCCAAACAGCATCTCCGCGACAACGGCTTTTCAGATTTATCTAACATCAAATTTCATTATTTCAAAACAAACGATGCTTGGTGCAGAGATCATGGACCTATTTTTATTACGAACGAAAGGGGCGAAAAAGCCATCACCAATTGGCAATACAATGCTTGGGGCGGCAAATACCCGCCTTTCGATGCCGACAACAATATTCCACAACAAATATCAAACCTAAAACATTTCCCCATTTTTTCACCTGACATCGTAATGGAAGGCGGCTCGATCGAAGTAAACGGAAAAGGAACTTTAATGACAACCAAAGCCTGTTTGCTAAATAAAAATAGAAATCCGCATTTAACTCAAACAGATATTGAAGCCTATCTAATGGCTTTTTTAGGTGTAAAACATATTATTTGGCTCGAAGACGGCATCGTAGGCGATGATACAGACGGCCATATCGATGATTTGAGCAGGTTTGTAGATGCTTCGACAATCGTCACCATTGTTGAAGAAGATGAAACAGATGCAAATTATGTGATTCTGAAAGAAAATCTGGAGACTTTGCACTCGCTTACCGACCAAGACAGCAAGCCTTTCACAATCGTCACTTTGCCAATGCCCGCCCCAGTTTATACCAATGGAGAGCGATTACCAGCCAGCTACGCCAATTTTTTGATTGCCAATGGTTGCGTGTTGGTTCCTATATTTAACGACAAAAACGACCAAAAAGCACTCGACATCTTGCAAAGTTGCTTCGCAGATCGAAAAGTGATAGGTATTCCTTGCCGAGATATCGTTTGGGGCTTGGGTACTATTCATTGCATGAGCCAACAAGAGCCACTGTAAACAACATATTAATTGAATTGGTACAAAATATTTGAAAGCGAGGCAGAGGCAAAAGCCTCTATTGGTTTGATGAAATCGCGTGGCTTTAGCCTCGACAATCACGACATTGTAATATTTAGAACCAACACTGGCTTTTGGGCTTTAGAGAACAAATGCCCGCACCAAAACTTGCCATTGAAAGGCTCTAACTACATCGGGGGCGACAAAATTGAATGCCCTTTTCATTTTCTATCTATCAATTTAAGGACTGGCATTACTGGCAACAGCACTTACAAAGCGGTGAAAACTTTTCCCATACAAATGCGAAAAGATGGGATATTTGTAGAAGTATAAAGAGGTAGTCTAGAGACTGCAGGTAGTTACAAATATTCTATTTTACATCAATAAAGTGTAATAAAGGCAATCAAAACCGTATTTTCTGCCAATAAATGCGAATAGGTTTTGTAACTTTATTGTGCTATTATTTAGATTACCGTGCGTAGTGGCAAACAAAACATTTTAATACAGGAAATTGATTAAATTGAAGTACTTTGTGTGAGATAAAGCATGTGCCAAGACTTGCTAACGATTAAGAAAAATTTAATTTCAAATCCTTTAAGATTTTTCTCAAACCCACTTTAGATACTATCATTATAAATAAAAATGGCACTAACCAAATAGTTCGTTCAGTATATCGAGGATCTAATTCAGACAAACTGCCACAAATCATTGCATTAACAAATAAAAATAACAAAGTAACAATTATCCATTCTTTGAGTTCTATGTCTTTAATTTTTACATAGTAAACTATTAAAAAAAGCAATGTTGCTACTACTGCAACCGTTTGTAAAAAATGTAATGCTGATTCAAAAGAATTCAATTGATCTTTTACCTGTCTCGACCTATAATAGTCAGGTTTTTCATTTGGTAAATATTCATTCATAGCCCATTCAACTGAGTTTCCAGTTATTTCTTTACAATTAATATTGCAAATCATAATCATTGTATTTCGAGCGGAGAGCAATATAAACTTTGCTAGATATTTAGGTTTTGATAATATTCTTTTATTTATTTCACTATAACTATTTTTTCTTGCAGCAAAAACTTTTTTATAATTATATCCAAATCCTTTATAAAAAGGGCTACTTTCTACATCCCACATGAATTGACCAATAGAATAATTTTGATCTTTATACTCGCATAGTTCATTTGGTTCCGTATCACAGTACTTAATTAAGTAATCATGCAAAATACCGTTGTCAGCAAGTTTTCCTAAAATAAATGCATAAGATACTTTATTAAAATATAATTCCTTTAAAAATATCCAATGTATAGAAATAGTAGACATTATTGCAAACAAACATATCAAAAATCCTACTATTGCTTTCTTTACGAAATCTATCTTTTTTAGTATTAGCGAGTAAACAAATATTATTATAAAGAATACAATGTAAATAGGAATTAATGATATGTGCATGCTGAGTATAATTGCAATACCTAATATGTACATCACCCTTTGGAATATATTTGTCGTGTACTTAAAAAAAATCCAAAATAATAAGAGAGAGATTCCTGTAAATATATCAGGCATTATCTTACCTGAATATTTTGTAAATGTTGTAAAAAAACCTACTAATAGTACAATAATAATAGCTAATCTAAAATTATATTGTTTACCTAAAAAATACTTTAAAAAAAATATAAAAATGCAACTACAAATTAGACATTGTATTAACATAGTCCACCATAGCGATTTACCTAAACTTGTAAAGCCCACAAACAATCCATATACAAAAGAGTGTACAGCGCTATCATGATCTAACCTAGTGCCATAGTAATAATAACCTAACGAATCTCCAGGAAACAATAAAGGATATCCATTATAAAATGCAAAAAAGGAAAATAAAATTGTTACAATACATACTATTAAAATTGTTGTCAAAATTGATTGATCTTTCATCAAACTATATTTGTTTTAAATGATATCTTATATAAACTAAATTATTGTTTATAATTTTTATAAACTTCTTAAAGCAATTAAAAAATAATCTACTGACATCTAAAGCATTATTGAAAACCTTTTTAAGATTGTTAACAAGGTTTTTAAGACCGTTATAAACCTTATAAAGACCGTTGAGAACCTTATAAAGATTGTTAAGAACCTTATAAAGATCGATGAGAACCTTATAAAGATTGTTAAGAACCTCATAAAGACCGTTAAGAACCTTATAAAGACCGTTCAAAACCTTATAAAGATTCTTAAGAACCTTATAAACACTGTTGAGAAGCTTATAAAGACCGTTAAGAACCTTATAAAGATCATTGAGAAGCTTATAAAGATCGTTAAGAACCTTCTTAAGACCCTTGAGAACCTTATAAAGACCGTTGAGAACCTTTTAAAGAATATTTAATAGCTTATTACTATTATTAAAAACTTTTTAAAGATTGTTAAAAAACTTTTTATACACATTAATAACTTTTTTGTTAGGCATTTTTTAGGCAATCTGCTTTTTTATTAATTAAAATTTTTTTTTAATAACAAAATTTCTTAAAATGCACCTTCAATTATAACTAATTTTAATCTAAAATTATTAACAATGGCACAAATAAATAATAAAAGTTACGACAAAACCATCACTAGGCTAGAAGCTATGGCAGATGGTGCAAAACTACATAAAGACAATGTAAAAGTAAATTCAAATATAGTAGAAACAGACTATCGAAAAGCTAAAGCAGAATTAGAAGCTGCCCGACAATCTTATATTAATTTAGAAACTAGTGCACGCAAAGCGTACGATACTTTTGCTACGTTATACGACAGCACAGCTTTAAAACTAGCTTCTGACACCCGTATCATAAAAGGCGTAATGGGTCGTAGTGCTGAAGATTTAAAAGACTTTGGTGTAGATCCAGAAAAAAGTACGCAAGGTAAAAAGGTAATAGCAAAAGCTAAGATTTAGAGCAAATAACAAGTTAATTGCTCCTGTCATAAATATTATTGTACAATTTTAATTATTAAGTAGTAATTTATTGGAATGCATTAAGATCAACATCATACAAATATGTCTCAGCAATAAATCCTTTAATTGAAAATAACATAAACGAAATTAAGGAATTATGTTTGGCATATAATGTAAAATCTTTATTTGTATTTGGTTCTGCAAGTACTAATCTATTTAGTAAAGATAGTGATGTTGATTTATTAGTTTCTTTTAACCCAATGGACTTTGGCGATTATGCAGATTCCTATTTTGCATTAGCTGATAGATTTGAAACTATGTTCAAAAAAAATGTTGATTTGGTAACAGATAAATCTCTCTCAAATCCTTTCTTTATTGCATCTGTAGATAAAACTAAGATTAAAATTTATGGATAAAGATATTAATAAGTATGTA
>JBJXGB010000158.1:0-3745 GCA_046152935.1 Cytophagales bacterium | reverse complement strand
TTTCACCCGAATTTACCCTTATTCCTGGCACTTTGGCCAATACTTATACCATTGGTGGTGGCAATGTTCGACAATCGTATGAGATTTATGAAGATGATGTGACAGTGAAGTCTGAGTTGTTTACTGTATTACATTATCTGCCAACTTTTACTGGTTCGGTATTTAACTGGGGCAATTCAGTAAGTCCAATCATCAACAATACAAATACATTGTCGGGTTTGCTTAACGCCACTGCTCTTGAAAATTGTGTGAGCTTGGGTAAAACGTCAGGTACTGATGCTACAGGCACATTTGTAGTTGAAATGGGCGAAGGTAATTATGGCGTTTCTATTCAAAGAGATATTCCTAACAATACCCCAGTAATGGATGTGATTAATGCCAACGATGCATTGACAATTACCAGAATTGCCAATAATGCATTAAGAAATCCATCTGCTTTGCAATTAATAGCTGCAGATGTAAATGGTTCAGGAAGTATAACTTCGGGTGATCGTACTTTGGTACAAAGACGTACATTGATGTTGATCAAACAATTTCCTAACAATGTTCCCGATTGGAAATTTTATATCATCACTTCTACTTTTACTGGATTCAACAGAAATAGAATTCCGAATGTATTGACTTGTATTCCATTAAGCTCTTTCGTAGAAGATGGCTGTGTTAAATTGAACAACCAAAGTTTCGTAGGTGTATTAATGGGCAACGTGGATGGCATTTACACTACCAATCTTAATGGAGGTAAAAATCTGCGGGTAGAAGGTGAAGATCAAGTAATTTACGACTTATCATCAGCATTAACGGACAGTGAAGGTGTTACTAATCTGCCTGTAAAGCTCAATTATGTAGGCTCAGTGTATGCATTTGATGCTTCTATTGAATACGATGAAGCTGCGATCAGTATTGAAAGCATCTTGTTATCTGATCAAAATGATGTAAGTGCTGGAACTACAATACTTTACAATCATTTCAAAACCAACCATTTATTGGCAACTGTTGATAAATTTGAGGGATTGACAAATGGAGCTCAATTTGCAACAATCAAATTGAAAAAATCAACTTCCACACTTAAAGCAGCTGACTTAGGCAAATTGGATGCATTTATCAATGGAAACAGAGTGAGTGTAATTGTAAATGAAGATGCTGTAACTTCTACAACAGAAGCTAGCCTTACCAATCTGAGAATCTATCCAAATCCAAGCGAATCGGGTATTTTCAATATAGATTTGCCAAATGCCAACAGCACTACTTCATTTGAGGTGTTTAATAGCATTGGAAACCCAATTCTTCATTCAAGTGCAAAACCATTTGCCTCATCAGCCCTGATAGATTTATCAAGTACAAGCAGTGGTATTTATTTCTTGAAAATATCTAACGGATCAAATGTGGTGATCAAGAAAATTGTAGTAGAATAAAGTAGGAATACTTTGTAGTAGTTAATTTATTTGGAAAGCCTCTGTACTTTGTATGGGGGCTTTTTTAATGTGTAAAATTCAATTTCTTTGCAATAGAAGACATTTCTTCAAAAAGCTAAATAGTTTATAAATCTTAGAATTTGAATAAGATAAAATCACCAAGCTTTTATTCTAGCCTTAAAATCATTTATTTCGAATAAAATTAGCGCAAAATGAATGTATTGATTGTTGGCACTGGTGGCAGAGAAAGTGCCATCGCTTGGAAGATTTCTCAAAGCAAATTGTTGACAAAATTATTCATTGCCCCCGGAAATCCAGGAACTGAGGCTTTTGGAGAAAATGTAAATATTGCCGTAGATAATTTCCCAAAACTGGCTGCATTTGCTTTAGAAAATAAAATTGAACTTATTGTCGTTGGCCCTGAAGTGCCCTTGGTGCTGGGAATAAAAGACTTTTTCAACTCCAATGCTGAAACCAAACACATTTCCATCATCGGGCCCGACAGAAAAGGAGCACAATTAGAAGGAAGCAAAGATTTTTCCAAAGATTTCATGAAGAAATACGGCATTCCTACAGCCGCTTATGCCACATTCACCAAAGACAATTTGCAAGAAGGTCTGAAATATTTAGAAACTCAAACACCTCCTTTCGTACTCAAAGCCGATGGTTTGGCTGCTGGCAAGGGGGTAATTATCACTTCCGATTTGGCTGAAGCACAAGCCACGTTGACAGAAATGATCTCCAACTTAAAGTTTGGTGAAGCCAGCGCCAAAGTGGTGATTGAGGCGTTTTTAAGCGGAATTGAAGTTTCGGTATTTGCACTAACAGATGGTAAAAACTATATTATTCTACCCGAAGCTAAAGATTACAAACGCATTGGCGAAGGCGATACTGGCCCAAATACGGGTGGCATGGGAGCTGTTTCTCCAGTACCATTTGCTGATAAAGTTTTCATGCAAAAAGTAGAAGAAAAAATCATTAAGCCTACAATCGAAGGTCTGCAAAAAGAAAACATTGATTACCGAGGCTTTATATTTTTCGGTTTGATCAATGTAGCAAATGAGCCTTGGGTAATCGAATACAATTGTAGAATGGGCGATCCTGAAACAGAGGTGGTGATGCCAAGGATAAAATCTGATTTTTTGGAAATATTATCTAAAGTAGCTTCACAAGAGTTAAATAAAGTACAAATTGAGTTTGAAGACCATGCTGCTACCACTGTAATGTGCGTAGCTGGGGGCTATCCTGATGAATATTCGAAAGGTGATGTGATAACTGGTTTTGAAAATTTGGAAGATGTATTGCCTTTCCATGCTGGTACAAAAAAGAATGAAAAAGGCGAAATAGTAACCAATGGCGGAAGGGTAATAGCCATGACGGCCTTAGGAAAAACAAAAGAAGAAGCCTTAGCCAAATCAAAGAAAGCTGCCGAAACCATTGCTTGGAAAGACAAATATTTTAGAAGTGATATTGGGTTTGATTTGTAGGAAATGAAAAATGAACTTCTTTTTGATTGGGATGATGCAAATATTGGCAAAATACTGTTGACCTACCCAAAAAGAGGAATTGAATTAGAAGAAATTGAGAGTGTATTTGAAGATCAAAATATTTACATTCAACAAGATCGTATTGGAAAATTTGGCGAATTTGAGTATCATTGTATAGGGAAAAGCGTCAAAGACCGATTACTCTTTATCGTATTTACGCTTAGAAATGGCAAAATACGACCCTTTAGTGCAAGAATTGCAAATTCAAAATCTGAAAGACCGTTATATTATGAGAGTTAAAAAAACTATTATTAATCAACATTCTGAAAAGGAATTAGATCAAAGTGAAAATAGATTAATTTCAAAAATGAAAAAAGGTATTAAGTCTTTGAATATTAATGATTTAGTTAATGATAGCATTAAGAACCATGAATTAAGTCATTAAAATATCCTTCCTATTTAAAATCTAATTTCAATTTTTACAAACCAAATTGGGTCAAAGATTTTCAAAGGTTTAATTCCCATTCATGGCCGGCAAAAAGAAAGAACATCCCAAAGAAAAATCTAGCATCCACCCTAGAAACAAGCACAAAGAGCGCTACGATTTCAAATTGCTTTTTGAAAAAACACCAGAATTGCAACAATTCGTAAAGCCTAATATTTACAACGATGACACCATCGATTTTTTTGATCCCGAAGCAGTAAAATCACTAAACAAGGCTCTACTCAAACAATACTATGATATCGAATATTGGGACATTCCCGCTGGCTATTTGTGCCCGCCTATTCCCGGTAGAGCCAATTATATCCATCATATTGCAGATTTAATGCGAAACTCAAATTACG
>JBJXGB010000209.1:0-3875 GCA_046152935.1 Cytophagales bacterium | reverse complement strand
GTAGAACTCTGGAAGATAGAACCAGTGAGCGTACCTGCACTTACACTCGATGCCATTCGTGTATAAATAATAGTAGGAGATACTATGCCAGAACTAGGAGAAAGGGAAAGAGAAGAAGTATAGCTGCTGTTATTTAAGCTTATTTCAAAACCATTAGAAGCAGAAATAATGATGTTGTTTGTTAAATTTTGCCCCGAAACCTGATAGTTAAGACTGTTTGAAACATTGCCATATATTGAAGCAAACCCAGACAAAGAACTCACATTCAACGAAATAGCTGTAACAGGAATCTCGGCTTTCATTTTCAATACAAATGCCCTAGCCGCGTTATGACCGGCACCTATAGATTTACCAGTCACATAGACATCATTGTTTGCATCTGTTACCACATCATTCACTTCAGTAGCTGTAACTCCAGCTCCCTGAGAATATCCTTTACCATCACCGGAGAAAGATTCGTCAATTAGTCCTGAAGTGTTCAGTCTTGTTACCAAAACGTCATACCCAAATCTGGAAGCAACCACTAGTTTTGACTCATTATCAAATGCTAAGGCAGTATTTGATGCATTACCATAACCTGTTACGGTCGTAGCTGCAAATCCATTATTGCCCCAAGAAGTTACTAATGAGCCATTTGTGCCATTGTATTTGGCAACTGTTCTGTTATTAGGGAACAGCAGATATGCATTCCCCGAGCCGTCCACTTGAATTTTTGATACAGCACTCGCACTCACGTTAATAAAACCAGTACCACCAAAAGCGGTTACCAAGCTTCCAGAGTTGTTGATTTTGAACACACGACCGGATTGTGTGAAGCCGTCAATACCTAGTACAAAAAGATTAGTACCAGATAGTTTCATGTCAACTATATCCGATACACCAGGCAAAGTAAGCACCCCAGCATTGCCCCAACCCGAAGTGACCAAATTAGTAGAAGAATTAAAAGATGCAACAAACCCAATGAAAGGGGCACTGTTGTAGGTGCTTACACTCGCTCCAGCTTGCTTTGGCTTAAATTTTCCACCCAAAAGTATGCCATCGGTAGCTGTAATCAACGCACTGCTACTGGCTTGAAACGTATAAAAATCAAATGTGCTATAGGGTATGTAAGTAGAAATGATGTTTTGTGCACTTAAACTCCCTGATGTAGATAATTTTTGAATGTAAGTGGTGGGCTGCCCATAAAAGCCCCCAAAATAAATATTATCTACAGAAGTAAATACTATTTCACCCGTTGAGAGCTTGTTGATAGTTTTGGGTATTCTGTTTTGTGTGTAGCCTCCAAATTGATACGTACCACCCCCGCTACCAAAGGCAGCCACAGGGCTTCCGTTAAAGTTGAGCTTCGACACAAAAGACATTTTCTCCGAACCTCCTGCGGCTTGGTCATTTACCCCAAAAAGAAATAAGGTATTGTCGCCATTTAGAATGGTTTTTAATCCACCATGTCCCAAGTTATTGGAAGTAACAGTCGTAAATGTCACGATACCGTTTGTGCCGAAAGTGGCATCCAAGTCTGCATTTTGAGCCTTGGTAAAGAGAGCGGAAAACAAAACTGTAAAATAAAAGAACAGTTTTATCAAGTATTGACTTTTCATGGTTCTGGATGTTTAAAGATTTTTTTTTACAAATCTCCAAACATCTGCAACCTCAAACTATAAGGTAAATACCGTAAATTTTATGTGGATTGCCCCAATGCTTAGTGTTAAATTGAGCTCAATACATTTGCCTATTGAGCTCAATTGTCGCTTTTTTTGAGCTTAAAATTTGGTTTTATTGAGCCACAACAACAGCATTTTCTTTATTTGACAGTCAATTAGGGTTTTTAAGATTTTTACAATAGCTCCACCAACCCTTCTTTTATGGCAAATTTTATCAAATCAATCGTATTGGCCATGCCCAACTTATCCATCACATTTTTCTTGTGCACTTCTACCGTGCGCGGGCTAATGTTTAGCTTATCAGCTATTTCTTTGTGAGAAAAACCTTTGGAAAATACCTTAATAAACTCAACTTCTCTCTCCGTAAGCGAAGCCAATTTATCGCTTCGGCCTTGGGCAGATTTGATTAATTGTTCGGTAAATTGACCTGCATAATAGGTTTTACCATTTTTCACAGCTTCTAGGGCATCTAAAAAAGTATCAAATCCAGATTCTTTCGAAACCATGCCTTTCACTCCAATTTCTCTACATTGTTTAACCAAGGTTTCGTCATTCAGAGCAGTGGAAATAATGATTTTAACCGAAGGATATTTATCACTCATTTCTTCAGCTATTTCAATGCCACTTTTTCCTGGTAACTGAATATCTAACAAACAAATATCGGGTTGCTCTTCTTTCAACTTAAAAAACAATTCATCTGCATTGGAAAATACACCCGTCACTTTATAGCTGTGGTGGCCGAGAAGCATGGCTTTGATGCCATCTCTCACAATTTTGTGGTCGTCTACTACAAAAATCGTTACCATGTATTTTAGGGTTTTGGTAGTTCAAGCGTAAAAATACTGCCTTCTCCCCATTTGCTTTCAATAAATATTTTGCCTTCATTTCTCATAGCCAATTCTTTACACAGCATCAAGCCTATGCCTGCCCCTTTTTCGTTCGAATTTCCAATTGAAAACACATCCGAATCTGGGTTCAATAGTTTTGCCACATCGTGTTCCTTCATGCCAATTCCAAAATCTTGTATAGAAATCAGCACAGTATCAGTTGTAGATTGAGCTGAAAATTTGATCTTACTATTTGCAGATGAAAATTTAATGGCATTAGATAGGAAATTTCGCACAATGATCACAATCATGTTTTTATCGCCAAGGGCAATTTCTTGATCGATACTACTTTCAATTACTACGTTTTTGGCATTTGCAATACTTTGCAAATGCTGAATACAATCATCAATGATTTCATTTACTGATACGATCTCTGGTTTAAAAGGCAATTTTCCAATTTGAACGAGTGCCCATTCTAATAAATTATTAAGTAAGCTCTTCAAATCTATGGCAGCTTGCAAGGTTGTCGCCAAAAAATCCTTCAAATCTTCTTTACTCACATGGTCGATATTTTGGTTTAATCCCTGAATAATAAATTGAAAAGCATTAACAGGATTGCGTAAATCGTGTGAGATTACCGCAAACATGCGGTCTTTAAAAATATTGAGCCGTTCCAATTCCAAATTTTTATCATTCAGCTCCTGCTCATTTTTCTTTTTCAGTTGGAATCTACTATATAAAATGGCTGTCAATACCAGCAGCAAAACCAAGAAAACCACCAACCCAATCTGCCATTGACGTGAACTGGCAGCCTCTAACTCTTGAATTTTATTCAATTGTTGCAGCTCCACAATTTCTTGTTCCTTTAGTTCGGTTTTATACTTTTTATCTAACTCAGTGGATATTTTTACCTTTTCGGCATTGAAGATTTCATTGTTAAGTGATTGATAATGATTGAGATAGGAATAGGCACTATCCCATTTATTCAAAGATTTGAAAATTTTACTGATCAGTCCCAAGCAACTGGCTTCTTCTGTTTTATATCCATTTTTTCGGCTCGATAGCAGTGCTTGTTTGGCGTAAACCAAGGCCTGCTTTGGATTGTTGGCCTCCATTGTATTTTCGGCCATA
This sequence comes from Cytophagales bacterium, assembly GCA_046152935.1. Classification (GTDB taxonomy): domain Bacteria; phylum Bacteroidota; class Bacteroidia; order Cytophagales; family UBA9547; genus CAZMFZ01. Next base: position 256 of record JBJXGB010000209.1, on the reverse strand, counting down.
CTTTGCAATGTCATATTAATGGCATTGGCATACCCCAATTTTTCATAAACTGCCATGGCTTGTCTGTACAACTTATCAGCCTTTACAAAGTCTTTCATGTAGGTAAAGGCGGTGGCTTTATTCAGAATTGTATTGGCATATCCTTCGGTCTCTCCGATTTTTAAGAATATTTCACCTGCTTTCGCATAGTTTTCAAGTTCGGCTTTGGTATCGCCAGCATAGCCCAGTGTAAGTCCAATATTGTTATAGGCATGTC
>JBJXGB010000135.1:0-20331 GCA_046152935.1 Cytophagales bacterium | reverse complement strand
TGCTGCGGTTCGACTTTCCCTCAATAAGCCCAAAAGCGAAAAGCTCTTCCCGACCAAGCAATGGGTTGGGCATTTGTAGGGTCTGGGTTGGTGACTGCTGGGTGCTTTTCACCTATTACCTTCCACCAAGCTGCAACTGCGGACTTGTATTGTTGGGCTTGTGGTCGTATTTGCCAGAAACAGGTTTTCTTCCATACAGTTCATCTAGCTCGTCTTGGCTAGGGTAGGGGTCTCTGGAAGTGAAGCTGTAAGCTACTTTCATTTTGCTCCACACATCATGGTTGGGCTGGTTATCTTCGCTAAATCTTGGGTCAGGCACCATCGGCAGAAATTCCATTTTGCTTATTTCAATACTTGGAAAGTCAAAATCAACCACTATTTTCCCCAACATCAAATAGCATCCTAATCCTTTGAATGGATATTTTGCCAATGAATTTGGAAAATGAGTTGTGTCAAAATAACTTCCTTCTACATCTATCCAAGTGCCAAAGTTCATCATGGCTCGAGTGCCATCTTTTTTATGAATAGGCACGTCTTTGATCGATATCAAGTAACCTACCATTCTCATCTCTTTTCCAATATATTTTAGCAAATCTTTTACCAAAATATCGCCTCTGAACTTGGTTTTAAGCAAATCAAATGGGGAAATAGAAACGGGATAACCTAGCCATTCCAACTCATCATATGCATTTTCGATAGGATCAATTTCTATAGTGCGAAATGTAAATTGCTTTGGCTCAATTTTAAATAATTGGTCGTTTGTTTTTTGATTAATATGATGGTTAAAATACTTTTTAGCTTCAATAATTAATTGCCCTTTAGGCTTATTCCACGTTCTGAAAGCACCCACAAATATCAGATAACTAATGTCATCGTAAGTGATACCAGTTCTTTCGATAAATGAAAATAAACTTTGGTAAATTCCATTCTTCTGCCGCTCTGCGGGAATGATTACCTGCATTTTTCCACTAAGATGTATGACCTGATTTAGTCCTAAATAAATGGTAGTTTCTTTCAAAGATGTAAGCGTTTTGCTCTCATTGATATCAGGAGGTTCTACCTTCGCTCCCAATATTTTAGCTTCATTGATGTATACTTCTGGACGATAAAAACCACCATTGTTGTTGATGACAGCGGTAATAAACTCAAGAGGATAATGTGCTTTTAAAAATAAACTCTGATAACTTTCAACGGCATAAGATGCACTATGGCTTTTGCAAAAACTGTAGCCTGCAAAAGATTCAATTTGGCGGTACACTTCATTGATTACATCTTCAGCATATCCAATTTTTCTGCAATTCTCAAAATACAAAGATTTCACCCTTTCCATCTCGCCCTTACCTCTTGATTTGCCCGACATACCTCTCCGCAATACATCGGCTTCATCAAGCCCCATATTGGCAAAATGATGCGCTATCTTAATTACATCTTCTTGGTAAACCATTACACCATACGTATCGCTCAGTTGTTCTTCAAATACTTTATGGAAATATTTGATTTTGGCGGGATTACGGTGTCTCTCCACATATTCTCTCATCATTCCACTTTGGGCAACACCAGGGCGAATGATCGAACTGGCAGCCACTAAAGTCTCGTAATTGTCACATTTCAATCTTCTCAAAAGCCCACGCATGGCCGGACTTTCGATATAAAAACAACCCAATGTTTTGCCAGTAACCAACATTTCATTGCACTTGGCATCTTGCTTAAATGCCTTGTTATCAGAAATATCAATCTCTATTCCCTTGTTTTCTTTTACTATTTCAATCGCCTCTTTGATATGACCCAAACCTCTTTGGCTTAAAATATCAATCTTTTCTAGGTGAATAGTTTCGGCTATGTACATATCAATTTCACAAGTGGGCACACCTTTTGGGTAAATATTCATGGCAGAATAAGTAGAAATGGGCTCTTCAGATATAAAAATACCACAAGAATGCATGGAATATTGGTTTGGAAAACCCTCAAGCATGGTGCTGAATTCGTGAATCTTTCCAGCTATCTCGTGTTTGTAATGTTGCCTTACATCTTTTCGTGACAATACGTCCATTTCTTCTTTTGGAAGCCCATACACTTTACCCAATTCCCTCACCATCGACCGGTATTTGAAATCGGTAACCGTTCCACAAAAACCTGTATATTCTCTGCCAAATCTTTTAAAAATGTAGGCAATAATGTCATCCCTTTCTCGCCAGCTCCAATCAATATCAAAATCTGGTGGGCTAGAACGTTTTTTATTTAAAAATCTTGCAAAATACAGGTTCAGTTCAATGGGATCTACTTCTGTTATTTTAAGGCAATAAGCTACCAATGAATTTGCACCGCTTCCCCTGCCCACATGAAAATAGCCACTGTTCATACTATACCTCACAATATCCCAAGTGGTGAGAAAATAACAAGCAAATTGTAGTTTGTCGATTACATCAAGTTCTTCATACAATCTGGTTTTGGCTACTTGGTCATTAGGTTTATAGCGATGTCTAAATCCTTCCAAAGCCAAAGTCTCCAATAGTATTTTATCTTCATACTTGCTCGAAGTGAAGGTTTTCTTATTTTTCGGAGCTTCAAAATTGAAATTGAATTCGCATTGATCTGCCAAGTTTTGGGTGTTCTTGATGATAATGGGCTCTTCTCTGTATAGATATTTCAGCTCATCAATAGGAATCATAAATTCATTCGCTTCCGAATGTTGGTTATCTTTTAAATGACTTAAAAGGATGTTGTGATCTACACAACGAAGTAGTTTGTGCAATTCAAATTGTTGTTCATTTTGATAAGTAACAGGATGCAAGCACACCAATTTTTCCTTTTTATTAAAAATGGGATTTTTGAATTTTCTAAACTCGGTAGGTTTAATACCAATAAATTCATTCTGTTGCAGAACAACTGGAATATTTGAGGTGGGATAAATAACAAATACTTCGGTAAAATGAGGTGACTGCAATGGCAGCGACATTTCGCCCAGATTGGCTTTTGTCAGTAATTCGTTTATTTCCCTAAATCCCTTTAAGTTTTTTGCAAGACAGATGTATAGTAATTTATCTTCCGTTCTTATTTCTACACCTACAATCGGTTTTATCCCTTCTCGTTTGCAGGTTTTTACAAAATCAAATACGCCAGTAGTATTATTGACATCGGTAAGCGCCAAAAACTCAACAGCACATCGTTTGGCTTCCTGCACCAATATTTCTATGGGCATAATGCCATAACGCAATGAATAAAATGAATGACAATTGAGGTACATGGTAGCTTTAGTTCTCTGAGAAATCTATGAATCCGATTTTATGTTTATCTTAAATGAGAAAATAATAAGAAAATTAGGATTTTTATTTTATCTTGGTGACATGCCACAAGTCGATCAGCAGAAATTTATTCTTAAATTTTCAACTTAAAAATAAAATCACCAAACTTTGCCATACATTTCCTCAGGATCTGATAATCTGTATAGTCTAAATTTGCCATCTATTGCAGTTAGACCTCCTACATTTTATTAGTCAATAGGAATGTAAGTATCATTAGTTCCGGTTTTGCGATTAGAAATCTTATACCAATTGGTAGCATATGAGGGCACTTTCCCTTTTATTTTCCAAAAGCAAAGACAATGTCCTCCGAATTTTGAATACTTGCCAAAGCTTGCTACATGTGCCGTTTCTTCATAGAATCTGGGCAAATTGCAAGTGATTATTGCAAAATCTTCGCAATCAATGCTATCAACGCTAACTTTTGCGTGCAGTGGCGCTTTACCGTCTTTCAGCTTATTCATTCTGATAATAAACAGGATTCCAAATGTGCTTTTGGTTCTCATTTCACTTTGACATTTGAGTTTATTTTGTTCCGATTTGTATCGGAATAGTTTTAGTTCTCAGAAACCACCAAACAAGGGGAATCAAACAGGCCTTAAACGGCTCAAACTAAATGGTTCAAACAACTGATTTACAGTGTTTTACTTTAAATTTGAGAACCAAATGTACAGATTGATATGGTTCAATCTTTAGTTCTCATTTTCTTTGAAATGAACTAATATAAACTGATATGGATAAAACAAAAAAGCCTTCAAATCATACAATTTGAAGGCTTTTGTGTGGATTTGTTAATCTAAAATGTCGGGGTGGCAGGATTCGAACCTACGACCTCCTGCTCCCAAAGCAGGCGCGATACCGGGCTACGCTACACCCCGAAGCGGTATCTTTCACTATTTGTAGAGAGAGAGGGATTCGAACCCTCGGTACCGTTACCAGTACGACAATTTAGCAAACTGTTCCTTTCGGCCACTCAGGCATCTCTCTTTCTCTCAAAAGGGATGCAAATATAGTACTCATTTTTACATTACCAATGATTTTTAAAGCAATTTTATGAATATTTTTTAGTCCTCAACCGTACAAAAGCCAAATGCAACTTCAGAGATACATATTAGTGGATGTAATTTTTAAAATTGGGAAATAAAAACAATATTTTTTTTAACGACAACTCTTATATCCGTTTTTTCGTCTAAGTTTGAGAATTAATTTAATCACTCTATTTAGCCTAAATGATTGAGGATATTGAAATTAACGACATCCGTTATTTGTGTCACGTTGTCCACGAAAAGTATAATTACGATTTTTCAAATTATGCCATTTCATCCTTTAAAAGAAGAATCCTTAGGGTACTTGAGATATTTAAGATAGAAAGTATGACGGTTTTGAATGAAAAAATCAAAACTGAGCCTCTATTTTTCAAAACGTTCTTAAACGAAATCACCGTCAATGTCACCGAGATGTTTAGAGATCCATCTCTGTGGCGTGAATTGAGAGATAAAGTGCTACCTAATTTATTTTCTACACACGAAACAATTAAAATCTGGCACGCAGGTTGTTCGTCTGGCGAAGAAGTATATTCTATGTGCATCATGCTCAAAGAAAATGGTTGGCTTGAAAAAACCAAGATATGGGCTACCGATATTGATGACAACATTGTGGCCAGAGCCCGAGATGCCAAGTATTCGATGAAAAACATGAATGAAGTAAATGAAAAAAACTTCATCAGATATGGTGGTAAAGGTAAAATATCCGACTACTACAAAGAGGAAAGTGGTTTCGCAAAAATGGATACTTCGCTAGTAGAGGGCGTCAATTTTCGCATTCACGATCTAGTAAAATCAGGTAATTTCAATAAATTTGACTTGATTTTGTGCCGAAATGTACTTATTTACTTCAACCAGCAGCTCCAAAACGATGTTTTTAGAATGTTCCACGAGAGTCTTTTTAATTACAGTTATTTCGTCATTGGATCTAAAGAAACTTTGATTTGGAGCGATATCGCCAACAAATTCATTACTGTAAATCAAGAGGAAAAGGTATTTAAAAAAGTTAAAGAATAATAATTGGTCAAGCACCACTTTTAATCTTTTTATCAATTTTAATAAGTAACCAATCTCTTTTACCGTATGACTACATAAAGATGGCATCTGAAAAAATAAATATAGATAAGTCTCAATACAAGGCAGTGGTTATTGGTGGTTCGGCTGGAAGTTTTCAGGTGATTACTAAAATATTAGCTGAAATCAGCCCCAATTTCGAGTTGCCTATATTTATGGCCTTGCACAGACTAAAGCATGTACGAAACGGATTTGTAGAGGCTTTATCAATAAAATCGCGAAAAATTATTGTCGAGCCCGAGGATAAAGAATCGATAAAAAGAGGAATTGTATATTTGGCTCCGGCCAATTATCACATGAATATCGAGCTTGGCAACAAAATATCACTCTCTACTGAAGAAATGGTAAATAATTCGAGGCCAGCCATTGATCTAACTTTTGAAACGGCTTCTTACGTATACAAAAATAAAATCATTGGCATAATGCTTTCTGGTGCCAATAAAGATGGTGCGTTGGGGATGAAAAAATTGAAGGAAAGAGGTGGATTTGCTATTGTTCAAGACCCTAAAGAATGTACCATTGATACAATGACCGTTGCTGTTTTAAATATCACAAAAGTTGATCTGATACTCAAAACAGACGAAATTATTAAATTTCTGAATAATTTAGTGTAACCATGTTGAAAAAAATATTTATTGTTTTTTACATTTTATTTGCAGCTATCTCGCTTTACGTTATTGGCTCTGTATTTTCATTCATAATCGACTCCAATACTGGCTATAGTGTTTCGTTTTACTTGTTCAACACAAATAATAGTTTTTTATTGATGATTGTAGTGATCGTTTCGATTCTGCTCGGATTTATCAATTTAGTGATTTTTGCCAACCCTAAAAGCGAGGTAGCTACGAAGACCAAAGCCGAAGATTTCTTCCAAAAAAATACCGTTGAGGAAGAAATTGCCCAACAAATCAACAATAAATACAATGACAAGATAGCAGAAATTAGCGCCAAAGTCGAAGAAGCGATAAAAAAAGAAAGCAAACTTGAGCTAAAAATTGAGCAAGCACTTTGGTCTTTGTGCAATGAATTGGAGTTAAGCCAAGGTCTCGTTTATGGCAAAGATGCAAAAACTGACGACAATTTACTTCATTTAAGGTCGACATACGCCTATATAGGGGCTGTGGAAAATATAAACACACTTGAGATAGGCATTGGCTTAAATGGACAGGTGGCTAAATCGGGCAATTTTGTATATCTGAAAGATGTGCCCAACGGATACATGAAAATCGTATCTGGTTTGGGCGAGATCTCACCCGATTTTCTGCTTATTATTCCGATAAATAAAGAAGCAAAACTGATAGGATTGGTCGAATTGGCAGGATTTGGGCAGCTAAACGCTGAAGAAGTAAAAACGGTAAAAGAGCTATCTCAAAAAATATTTACTACAGTTATATAAAGGAGTAAAAAAGATGAATTTTAAATTTAGCATCAAGCTCAAAATGTTTGCCGGACTACTTATTCTTTTAGTCGGCTTGTTGGTTTATTCCTATTTGAATTTTTCGAAGCTTTATGAGCTAAAAGAAACAGTTTCTAATTCGTCAGCGAGCACCGAGCATTTGGTGGGTGTTACATCTGTACTTATCCAAAATACGATTACATTCAGTATTGCCATGGTTTTTATGGGGATATTTGTAGTCTATTTTATCTCTGCAAATATTTCAAATCCCATCAACTATCTCAATGCCACGCTGCAAAAATTAAGTAAGCGGCAACTCACTGAAATTGCCGAAAAAAAGCTTTCCAACGATGAAATTGGAGAGATGCAAACCGCCATTTATACCTTAGTAGAAAATTTAAAAGATACCGCCCAATTTGCAGTAAAGATTGGTAATGGCGAGTTAGATGCCAAGTTTACCCCTTTGGGTGATGACGATGTGCTCGGTCATGCACTTTTGAATATGAGGAGCAACCTCCAAAACGCCTCTTTAAAAGATGATGAAAGAAATAAAATCGTACTATGCAATTCCGAGGTGGGAAACATATTAAGAGCTCATAATCAGCTAGATACTATGGGCGATGATCTTCTCCCTTACCTGTGTGCAAAGATCAATGCCATTCAAGGAGCGTTATATATCGTAGACGAAGATGTGTCGGGCCACCAAATAATAAAACTTACCAACACATTCGCCTACAACAAAAAGAAAAATATAAAGAAAGAATTTAAGTTTGGCGAAGGTTTGGTAGGGCAATCTGCGATCGAAATGTTCATGGTTTACCGCACCGAAATTCCAAGAGATTATGTTTCGGTTACATCTGGTTTGCTGGGCGAACAAAGGCCTAAGAGCTTGCTGATTATGCCTTTGATTACCAATGAAAAGGTGTTTGGGCTTATAGAGTTTGCTTCTATTTATAATTTCAGCAACTTAGAAATAGAAATAATAAAAGACCTAAGTGAAATTGTTGCTCAGACTATTTTCAATTTGCAAGTGAATGAGCGCACAGGCACCCTGCTAGGCGAATCGCAAAGAATGAGTTCTGAATTGAAAGAGCAATCTGTGATTTTGCAGCAGAACGCAGAGGAGATGCATGCGACTCAAGAAGAGTTGCAACGAACAAACCTTCAACTAAACCTGCAAATTGAAGAGGTAAACAATTCTCAAAAAAGAATTCATGCCTTGCTCGAAAACTCGTCAGAAGTAATCACAATTTGTAATGAAGATGGCACTATTAATTATGTAAGTCCTTCGGTTACATCTATTTTGGGCTACCATCCCGATGAATTGGTTGGCACAAAAGACAGCACACGTATCATTGAGAAGGGCATTGAAGATTACAATCAAATGTTTGATGCACTTATCAAACAGCCAGCTACAAATATTACAATCGAATATTTATATAAAAAGAAAAATGGTGAAGAAATATTTTTGGAAGTAAGTGGTAAAAACCTTATCACCGACCCTGCAATTGCTGGTATAGTGTTAAATACACGCGATATCACCGAACGCAAGTCTGCAGAACGAGAATCTCGCATGCGAAGCCAAATGCAATCACTTTCCGAAAATTCACCCGATCTTATCACCCGATTGAATAAGGAAGGTAAAATATATTATATAAATCCAGCAATTGAAAAGCTAACAGATAAAAAGCCATCACAATTTTTACAAAAGTCCATTTTTGAGTCTGATTTGAATGAATCTATTGTCAGTACTTGGGAGGAATTGATAGCTGATGTACTTAAGAATAAAGAGAAAGTACAAGTAGAAATGTCGTTTCCCACCACTACTGGCAGTCTGGTGATGAATGTAAATGCCATTCCAGAGTACAATGAAGACCAATCCGTAGAGTCCATATTGCTGGTATCAAACGACATTACAGAGCGTAAAAAAGCCGAGTTAGAAATCCAAGCAAAGAATAAGAAAATCACTGAAAGTATCAATTACGCACAAAGAATTCAGGTGGCCATTTTGCCAGATCAGATGCGCGTGCGACAATTGTTTCCAGATTATTTCATGCACTATAGGCCTCGAGATGTAGTAAGTGGCGATTTCCCTTGGTTTGTTGAAAATGGCGATGATGTATATATTGCAGCAGTCGATTGCACAGGTCATGGAGTGCCAGGTGCTATGCTTTCTTTGATAGGCTATTTTTTATTGAACGACATTGTGAAAAGCCAAAAAATATCCCAGCCAGGTCAAATTCTTGATTTGCTCGATAGTGGCGTTACGCGGACGCTGAAGCAAGACATGGAAGGCAATGAAATGAAAGATGGAATGGATATTTGTCTTTGCAAGATAAACAAGAAAAACATGCATTTGGAGTACTCTGGAGCACATAGACCACTTTACCAACTGCGAAATGGAGAAATTTTAGAATATAAAGGAGATAAATTTCCAATTGGAGGTGGAATTTTCAAAAATCAAACTAATTTTACCAATCATCAGATTGATATTCAAAAAGGTGACTCATTCTTCTTTTGTTCAGATGGTTTTCCAGATCAATTTGGAGGGCCAGAAAACAGGAAAATTGGACCTGCTAGAATAAAAACAACCATTACCGATAATGCCAGCATAAAAGATTTTAATAAAATGTACGAAGTGTTTGACGAACTTTTTATGAAATGGAAAGGAAATAGCAAACAAATGGATGATGTTTTATTAATCGGATTAAGATTTTAACTTTGACATAAAATAGTAACTTACCCACCCCGTTATGGATAATTCATTGTATTACATCTTTGACCTACACAAAACCCTCTCGGCTCAAAACATTATTCTTGTTTATGAGGGTGAATTCACGCAAGAAATTACAAAATCTGTACTTTCTATGGCTGAGAAAAATATGGAGTCGGTCAATGAAGAAGTCACAATTAAAAAGAAAGTATTCAATGTAATGGTTGAATGTCTTCAAAATATATGCAAACATTCGGAAGAATTCGGTTCAGATAATGACGAATTCAATACGGCCGTATTCATGATCGGAAAAGAAAACAACGAGTACCGAATCACTTCTGGAAATGTTATTTACAATGATAGAATTGATATTGTAAAGAAAAAGCTTGATCAGATCAACTCGTTAGATAAGGAGGGATTGAAAGAATTGTACAAAAGCACACTTTCTTCATCAGAGTTGTCGGACAAAGGCGGAGCTGGTTTAGGCTTTATTGATATGGCACGCAAATCGGGACAGAAACTCGATTATGACTTTCATCAGATGAACGATGAAATATCGTTTTTCGCTCTGCAATCGAAGATATCAAGAAAACAATTGGGTGAGTAAATTTTTTAATAGATACTAAATTTAATTTTATATAAAGTTATGACCAACGTTAATTTAGAAGGCACAGAAGACACTCCTAAGATAATTCTTGATGGCACAAACAGTATTTTTGAAATTTCAGGCCGTTCATTGCCTGAAGATTGTGCCCAATTTTACAAGCCAATACTAGAGTGGCTCGATGCTTACACTCCAGATAAGCCCTTGCATTTCGTATTCAAATTAGATTATTTCAATACTGCTTCGTCTAAATTGATTTTAGATATTTTGAATCGTTTAGAAAAGATCAAAAATAAAGGCAAAGAAGTAAAAGTGCTTTGGTACTATGCCGAAGACGATGAAGATATGCAAGAAGCTGGTGAAGAATTTTCCGAACTTGTAGAAGTGCCATTCGAATTAGAAGCATTTTAATACCACATTCAAGATTTTAAGGCTTTAGACTTTAGAGATTTGTAATTGATTTGTCTAAAGTCTATTTTTTCTTTCTATCTAATGTCTACAAAAAATGAGTGAAGAGATATTAAAGGCACTGATGCAGTTGTTTGCCATCATCACTAAACAAGATGAAGGAGCAAGCGACAAAGAGAAGTATTTTGTAGAGACTTTTCTGAAACAACAGCTTAATGCCGAAATGGTGTCTTCTTACCTATCTTTGTACCAAGGCTTCTTGGGGGAAGGACAATCTGAAAATCCAGAAGATGAGACAAAAAAGAGAAAATTAACCTCGGTAAAAGATTCTGTTAAGACACTATCTATTTGCAAAAAAATCAATAAAACGCTTACCCAAAAGCAAAAAATAATTGTATTGATAAGGCTTTTCGAGCTTATCGATTCAAATGTTTCCACTTCAGAATCGAATTCATTAAACCAAAGAAGGGAAATAATAAACACCGTAGCTACGGTATTTAATATTGAAATAGAAGATTTCAAAAACATTGAGGCTTTTTGCCAGGAAAAACATCTTTCAGCACTAATTACCAATACCAATATTTTATTGGTAAATGAAGATATTGAGCCAGTAGAAAACGGAGCAAAAATTATAAATACCGAAATTACAGGCACACTAGGCTTACTGCGCATACCCTCTGAGGATATGTACTTTTTACGCTATTTGGGAAAAGATATCGTCATTTTAAATGGCTTACCCATCAATAAAAGCCAAATTAATCTTTTTGCGTACGGCAGCACCATCAAACTTCCACATGGCGAGCCGATCTATTACAGCGATATACACGCCCATTTTTTGGCAAGTGCCGATATTCCCAAAATATCTTTTGAGGCAGAAAACATCAGTTATAAATTTCCAAATGGTGTAGTTGGACTAAAAGAAATAAATATTAGCGAAGGGCCAGGTAAGCTTATTGCCATTATGGGTGGTAGCGGTGCTGGGAAAACCACTCTTCTAAACGTACTAGCGGGGCTCGAATCACCCTCTGAAGGCATAATTAAGATAAATAGCCTTGATGTATCGAAAGAAAGAAAAAAAGTAGAAGGCGTAATTGGCTATGTAGCTCAAGATGATATTTTATTTGAAGAACTTACTGTTTATCAAAATTTATTTTTTAATGCCAAACTCTGCTTTGCCGGCTACACCGATCTACATCTAGATGAAGTGGTGGTAAAAACACTTAAAAGCCTTGGTTTATATGAGATCCGAGGCATTAAAGTTGGAAATGTATTAAATAAAAAAATAAGTGGAGGCCAACGCAAGAGGCTCAATATTTCTTTAGAATTAATAAGAGAGCCAAGCATACTTTTTCTCGATGAGCCTACTTCCGGTTTGTCGTCACGCGATTCTGAAAATGTAATAGATTTACTCAAAGAATTAACCTTAAAAGGCAAATTGATCTTTGTGGTTATTCACCAACCTTCATCCGACATTTATAAAATGTTTGATAAAGTAGTGATTTTAGATGTGGGAGGCTACCAAATATACAGCGGAAATCCAGTACAGGCAGTTTCATACTTCAAAAAACTTACCGATCAAATCAATGCCGATGAAGGACAATGTGCTACTTGTGGCAACGTAAATCCAGAACAAGTATTCAACACTATCGATGCAAAGGTAGTTGATGAATACGGAAATCTTACGGAAACAAGAAAAGTATCTCCCAAACTCTGGAGACAATATTTTCAAGAAAACGTAAAGGCAGAAAAAGCTGAGCAGATACACGATGCACCTCCCAAAACTTTAAACCTACCGGGTTTTTTTACCCAACTTTTTGTATTTATTAAGAGAGATTTACTTTCAAAATTAAGTAATACACAGTATTTATTAATAAACTTACTAGAAGCACCACTTTTAGCTTTTATTTTGTCGTTTATTATCAGATATACAGACGATCCACAGGGCGGCTATTTCTATGGAAACAATGAAAATATTCCAGCCTTTATCTTCATGGCCATCATTGTAGCCTTGTTTATGGGTCTCACCGTAAGTGCAGAAGAAATAATACGAGATGCTAAAATTCTAAAAAGAGAGAGATTCCTCAATTTAAGTAGACTAGGATACATATCCTCTAAGATATTGATATTATTTACTTTATCAGCAATCCAAACACTGCTATTTACCGTGATCGGCAATGCGATTTTGGGCATTCAAGAAATGAACATGATGTATTGGGTAATGCTTTTCTCGCTGTCTTGTGCCGCCAATGCCATTGGCTTGAATATTTCGGCCACTTTTAATTCCGCAGTTACGATTTATATTCTCATTCCCATTTTATTGATCCCGCAAATGGTACTTTGTGGAGCTATTTTTAGTTTTGATAAATTGAACCGCGCAGTTGGTAGCAAAGAAACTGTCCCTATTATTGCCGATATAATGGCATCGCGTTGGGCCTTTGAGGGCTTGGCAGTAAACCAGTTTAAGAACAATAAATTTGAAAAAGCTTTTTACGAATTTGAGAAAAAAGAGAGTCAATTTGATTATAAAAGCGTGTACTGGGCACCTAAAATGCTGGTAAAATTAGATGATTGTAAAAAGTTGTTGTCGGCCGGCCAATTAGATGTTAAAGCACAGCAGAAGCTACAAAAGACAACTATTTTAATAAAATCTGAGTTAATAAATGAACTGAGCGGCAATAGAAATTTCAATTTCGATCCTGAAGATTTGAAAGGTAGTTTTGAAAAATTTGATTTGCGGGCAATCGAATATTTAACAAATGTGATTGAAATAATAAGAGACGATTATGCGACCAAATATAATGAAGTAAACAACCAAAAAGATGCAATTCAGAATAAATTCATGCTCGATGAATCGAAAAAAGAACTATTTAATAAGACCAAAAAGGAATTTTTTAATGAATCGCTTGCAGACATTGTAAAAAAGCAATCTGCCAAAAATAAAATACTCGAATATGAAGGCAAATTACTTCAAATGAAGGACCCTATTTTCAAAGATCCGATCAAACACAAAAACCCATTGAATTATAGAACACATCTATATTCTCCATATAAGTATTTTTTAAATGCTAAATTTGATACTTTTTGGTTCAATGTAATAGTAATCTGGATTATGACGTTTGGATTCATCATCACCCTCTACTTTGAAACTTTTAAGAATTTATTGAACCTAAATAAATTTTTTCAAGTATTAAGGCTTAGGTTGATGAAAAGAAGTAGTTAGCATTTTGTAAATACCTTTCAATTAGCCATTTTTACACTTCAGTAAAATTATGATGAAAAAAGAATTCTTTATTTTCCCTTTAATAGCCATTTCCCTTTTCATCTTTTCTTGCAACTCAGAAAAGAAATCCACAGACGAATTTAGCGAAATTGGCCAAGCAGATACCACAGGAAGAATCAACGAAGCCACTTCAGAACTTGCAGTTGAGGTAATAAAATCTATACCACCTCCTGTAGAGATGTCTACCATTATTAAAAGTACTGGTGCGAGCTACAATTCTGATATTTTAAATTCTACAGATAATTACGAAAAGTACAATACAAATTTTCTAAAGGCTGTGAATTTGGGCATTTACGGAGCTAATTTAGGATATATCAATATTTACAACCACAAAGAAGATGCACTTTCTTATTTGAATATTGTAATAAAGCTTTCGGAAGATTTGAAGGTGGGTCAGTTTTTTGACTTTGAAACTATCAAACGCATTGCCGACAACAACAACAATCTTGATTCATTGGTAAATATCACCACCAGTAATTTCGAGAAGATGAATAATTATTTGCAAGAGCAAAATAGAAGTAATATTAGTATGTACATGCTTACTGGTGGTTGGCTAGAGGCTTTACATGTGGCAAGTAAAATTAGTATATCGGAAAAAAGCCAGCCACTGTATGACAAGATTGGCGAACAAAAAATTGTGCTAGATCAAATATTATTGTTGCTTTCATTTTACAAAAGCGATCCGAATGCTTCGGCTCTATCAAAAGATTTGACTGATTTGAAAAATATATACAATGAAGTGAAAATTGAAACTGTGTATGCTGAACCCACAATGGTTGAAGAAAATGGTGTTTTAGTTGTAAAAGACAATTCTCAAACCAATATATTAGTTACCGAACAAACGGTGGCAAAAATATTAGATACGGTGATTAAGATCAGAACTAAAATTACAACCTAGTTTCGTTTACAGAAATATCAAAAAACAACATGAATAAAATAATTAAAGTTATTACCCTAGGAATTTCAATATTAGTATTGAATCAATTTACTTTTGGGCAGTGCAA
The DNA here is from genome assembly GCA_046152935.1 of Cytophagales bacterium. Lineage (GTDB taxonomy): Bacteria > Bacteroidota > Bacteroidia > Cytophagales > UBA9547 > CAZMFZ01. Next base: position 5,510 of record JBJXGB010000135.1, on the reverse strand, counting down.
CACAGACCCTTTGGTGCAAAAATGCTCAGGAAAATTGGGCGACTTTACTTTCCTAAAAGTGTATAAAGTAGACAAGCCAGCAGGCGAACAAGTTGAGTTTTCGTACGTATTTTCTGGAAACACTTCTTATATCATATCGCTTTGCGATGACAAAGGCACAGACACGGGCTTGGAAGTGAGCTTGTACGACTCAAATAGAAAATTGGTGAGTACCAATAAATTGAATGGCAAAGTATATCCAGCTATTACATACAATTGCAAAAGTACTGGCATTTATTATATGACTTATGCACTTTCCGAAGCATCTTGTGGGGTAAGTGTGTTGGGATTTAAAAAATAAGAAATTATCGCCAATCTGGTTTTCACTTATAGAACATTGGCACAATTTTACCCTACAAATAAGGTTTAAAAAATAGAATCAAGTCTTTTGTATACACAAAACTGAGCTGACGGAAATTGAAGCCCTTTGATTGATCTCAAGGGGCTTCTCAATTATGGAATAATAATAGTTGTAGCCAATCACTTTATTATTTGCTGTAAACTTTTCATGTTTTGAGAAATGATTTGTCTTTTCTGACGAATGTCGTCATCATAAAAAGAATCTCTCTTTTCGGCCTCTTTCAAATATTTAAGAGCTTCATTTTGGTAATTTATGGCAGACACTGCTAGCGGACGAGCCAAAGATTTATTTCTTTGCACAGCTACGTTGTTGAGCTTTTCCATATTTAACCAAGCATTTTGGAAATAAAACCATCCCATTTTGTACCAAGCATCAGCATTGTCGGGGTTGTATCTAATTATTCTCATGCTCGAATTGATGATTTTGCTTACTGAATCGAGCGTAGCAAAATAGCTCAGAGTATCTGCATAATTAATTGATTGAGAGGAAGTTGCAATTGCCTTCTTGATAAAGGTGCTATCTTTTTCAAACGTGCTGATTGTAATTGCTTCAGGCAACAATTGCCACATCGGGTCTGCTGGAAGGTGTTTGAGAATAAACGACTGGGGTGACGATAGAAAATGTTCTTCAGCGAAGTACACCACATATTGGTTGTTTTCATTCACATAGCCCGAGCCCCAAGTAACATCAATCAAATGCCATTTTTTATCTATTTTTACTGCATTCCAAGCATGGTCTGTGCCTTCAAATTTCTTGCTTTGTTTGTAGCCATAGCCTTTTGAGTAGCCCGTCACAAGGTAGCAATCGATATTATTTAATCTACAAAGGCTGTAGAAAAGCTCGCTATAACCTTGACATACAGCTAGTTTGGAACGCAAGGTACTATTTGCAGATTGCTCTGGAACTTTACCTGTTTTAAAACCTACAAAATCGTATCTGATATTTGTGGCTATCCATACATAGAAAGACCTAACTTTTTCAGTATCAGTTTTGCAGTTTTTTACCAGCGATTTGGCTAATTGTTGTACCGTTTTGCTATCGTTTACAGACGTGTTTTTTGCGGCAATGTCTATCTCTCTGAAATCTGGTATTTGGCAAAAGGATTGAAAACTTAATAATAGTAACACAATGATCGACTTCTTTTTCATTACCTAGAAATTATTTTGATTGATTGATAACTTTATAACAATATTATAATATTTTTGATTCTGTTATCCATTTTTCATTTTCACAATTAACTTAAATTAAGTATGAAAAAATTTATTCGTCCGATTGCATTTACATTGGTAGCTCTTTTTAGTGCCCAATTATTGACAAGCTGCTTTGGTAAATTTGCCTTGGTAAATAAGCTTTATGATTTTAACAATGGGCTAGGCGGTAAAGATTTGGCTGGTCGCTTTATTAAAACACTTGTTTTTTGGGTAATGACAATCATTCCTATTTATGGAATTGCAGCTTTTATCGATATTATTATCTTAAATCTAATTGAGTTTTGGACAGGATCAAATATTCTTTCGATGAAAGAAGGCGAAAGTGAAACTCAATTTTTGACTTATGCGGGGCGTGAATTTCAATTGACAGGTACCAAAGGCAAAATGTCGATTAAAGAACTTTCTGGTAAGAATGCTGGGAAAGAGACTGTACTGTATTTTAATAATGACAATACAATTGTAATATTAAATGAAGGAAAAATGGTGAAAGTGGCTGATTACAATGTTTCAAACGCGACTTTTGCTTCTTTTGAAACTGGTATTGTGGTCGCTGGCAATTAGTTTTTTTAGAGAGCGAGGAGCTGATTTTTCAAGTTCTTTGCTCTTTAGTGGGTTACGTTTTTTGAAAATCTTAAATTAATGACGTAGTATTAAAATAAATCAAAAAACTCACCGTTTATTACAAAGTAAAACAATTAAAAATTATGATAAAGAAAACCATTTACCTATTGGCTTCTGCTCTTTTGATCGGCTCGATTTCTTTAGCACAAGATGCAAATGATCTTGCAAAAATTCGTTCTCAAAAAGAAAAAGAGACAAGAAAAAATTTGAATGAGAAAGCGGGAAAAATAGCTCGTAAAGAAGGAAAAGCCCTTACAAAAGAAGGTTGGGACAATGCACCAGGTGGACTTCCAGTAAAAAAGCAATTGGATAATACCTACATGAAACAATCGGAGGTAGATGCTGAAGGCTACCCGCTTTGGTATATTTCTAACTCTCGTGCCACTGCCAACACGCAAGCGGCTGCCAAGCTTTCGGCAATGGAATTAGCAAAATTGGATTTGGCTGGTCAGTTGGGTTCAAATATTACTGGTTTGGTTGAAAACAGCCTTGCCAACAGCCAGATTTCTGAAGAAGAAGCTACCTCTGTGCAAAAAGTAGTAGCGGCTGCAAATAACGTAATTTCTGCTAGTTTGGGTAGAGTGTTGGTTTTTTCTGAGTTTTACAAAAAAGTGGGCGATGGCAACATTCAGTGTGCTGTTTTCATTGGTACAAATTCGAAATTGGCTGAACAACAAGCCAAAAAAGCGGTACGTAAGAAGTTGGAAGAAGAAACAAATGTAGTAAGAGAAAAATTGGATAAGATGCTAGGTATTAGCGTTGATGAACCGAAATGATATTTGTAAACCAATAATTTTGATTGGCTTATTGGTGAAATAGCATTAAAAAGAGACTTATTCAACTTTTGATGTTTAGTAAAAGCATTGTAAGCTGAATTTGTAGCAGTCAGTTATAGAGGGGTGTATGGAAGTAGTTTCATACACCCTTTTTTATTCGATGAATAATGTAAAAATTTATGGTTTTTTGTGATTTGCAATCACGAACCAAGATCAAAAGAGCTTTAGATTCTCTTTATCGGAAATTGGATATGGCAAATTCAACACAGCTAAGTCCAACTTATTAATAATCAATGGTTTACAAAAATATTCTTAATGTTTGTAATAGTCTTTTGGGCTTATTGAGTGTGAGAGTGTGAGTTGAACAGCCCAATTGCCGAAAATATCAGTATTAAATTGCCAGAGAAAACTGAAGGTCAGAAATGTACATTTTGCAAGAAATGCTATGCATATACAGGCAAAGGTGCAGCACTGATTAATTTTGCTTTTGATAGATGAGAATAGATAATATTTTGCGAATCTTGCGTGTCGTAGCAAATAATCAAGTGATCTTTTAAGTTTTCCAAAGAATAAATATCATCGGTTTTATTTACAAAGCCATAGCCAATAAATTTGCCATTTTCTACCATCACAAAGCCTTCTTCGTCTATATTTCGGCCTATCGTTTTAATTAAAAAAGAGGCATCGTTTAGCATTTTTTTCAATATGAGCTCAATTCGCTCGTTGTACTCAAAAGGGGTAATCTGACCGTGACACACGTCACAAGATTTTTTGGCGATGGAATCGAAACCGCACTTCAGCCCTTTTTCAGAGATAATGCCATTTAGTTTCAAACACAAACCATACTCAATGCTTAAGTTTAGCAATGCGTTTAAAGCCGAAGATTGGGTTTTGTAGGTTCTCAAAGGCTTATCGTGTTTGCCAGTTTTGCCGCTCAACAATCGAATATAGCCATCTTGGTTTTCATATTGATAGATACCAAAATTTAGATCAAATGATTTATTACTTCGGTTAAAACGTGGAAAATGCTTTTTGATGGCTTCATTTTCGGCCAATAAGGCCAAAAACTCACTTCCGGTAACTTCGCAACTTACATCGCATATACTTTGATGAAAATGCTGTCTGGTTTTGGTATGGGTATTGCCTGTAAAATGCTGATTGACACGATCTTTGATATTTTTGGCTTTGCCCACATAAATTACTTTGCCTCGATTGTCGTAAAAATAATATATACCTGTTTTATTGGGTAAATGGTCGTAAGAAGCCCTGTCGATATTTGGGGGCAAGGAAGTTTCTTTGCTGCGTTGGTTTAGAAATTTTTTGATTACGCTACCATCTTTGTCTAAAGAGCACAAAATGGTAAAAAGTCTTGCAGTAGCTTCTGCATCGCCCATGGCTCTATGCCTATTCGCAATAGAAATTCCCAGCTCATTGCATATATTTCCTAAACTATACGATTTGTGACCAGGCATTAATTGCCGTGAAAGCCTGACCGTACAAAGTTTTTTCCTCAGAAAATTACCTCCTAAGTTTTTAAATTCCTGCCTAACAAAAGAAAAGTCGAAATTGACCGAGTGGGCTACAAACACCCTGTTTTCAGTCATTAAATAGATTTGTTTGGCCACTTCATGAAATTTGGGGGCATCCGCCACCATTTCATTGGTTATGCCATGTATCTGCGTTACATAAGTGGGAATTGTTTTTTCAGGGTTAATAAGTGTATCAAACCGTTCAATGACCTGTTTACCATCATGCACAATGATAGCTATTTCAACTATTCTGTTGTATGCTGCACTTCCCCCAGTAGTTTCTATATCGACAATGGCATATTCCATTTGAGAACAATTTTAAACAAAGAAACAAAATTTCATGCATCAAATATAATAATAGAACAAATAGTAGAACAAAATTGTATATTTGCCATTATTAGAACATGTTATGAAGCTACATAAGACACAGGAAATACTATTGGAATTGCTAAAGAGCAATATAGATAATCCTATGACTATCAGGGATTTACAAGACGAACTTGGTCTTTCATCACCAAGTGTTGTGCACCATCATTTGCAGCAATTAGAACTGAAAGGCTTATTAAAACGAAACCCAAATAATGCAAGAGATTATCAGATTTTAGACGGTTCTCTTAAAGAAATAGTGTATTTGAATTTGTATGGTTTGGCACAATGCGGACCAGCAGGTTCTATACTTGACGGAAGCCCAGCAGATAGAATTCCGATAGCCTCTCGCATTCTAAAATTCCCATCTGAAGAAGGCTTTATAGTAAAAGCAAAAGGCGATTCGATGGAGCCAACCATCAAAGCTGGCGATTTGGTAATTGCCCAAAAAAATAAAGTAGCCAAAAGCGGAGATGTAATTGTATGTGTCAATAATGAAGTGGCAATCATAAAGCAAATTCATATCCAAGAAGATAGGGTGATTTTGCAATCATTCAACAGCAAACACCCGCCCATATTGGCCGCACCCGATTTTAGAGTTGAAGGC
>JBJXGB010000130.1:0-4879 GCA_046152935.1 Cytophagales bacterium | reverse complement strand
TGGTCGGCTGGAATGGGAATGTAAAAAGCTTCCGTTTGGAAATAAGCAAATGACAGGCCTACCAATTCAGCACTCACGGCATCGGTACTGGTGGTTTCGGTATCGAAGCAAAATTCATCTTGTTTTTCCAAATAGGAAATCAATTGAGATCTAAGCTCAGGAGTATCCATCAAATGGTAATCGTGCAAAGTATCTTCAATGGTCGATTTGGAATTGTCTGAAAACTGAATAGGGCTAGTTTCTACACTGTCACCACCATACAGTTCATCGGAAAAATGTTCTACTTCTTCTTTTCCAATTGAGGTGTTCTGTGCTGGAGTATCAAACAATCCCATTTGGGCCACATCTTTGCTCTTTGTTTTTTGCTCTTTTTTCTGCACCAATACATTACCATCATTTGCCTTTGCATTTTCATCTCCACCTATCAATTTGGTTTTCATTTGGCGAAATTCCAATTCATCCAATAGTGGTGACAGCAAAGATTTGTCTATTCCTTTGTAAATGAGAAGATTAGCATCAAAATCGATGGGTACTTCGCAATGAATGGTCGCTAGTTCTTTGGATTGTAAACCTTGGGCTGCAAAATTGATCACGTTTTCCTTCATTTTTCCAGCCAATTTATCTGCATTGGCAATCAGGTTTTCAACTGATCCATACTCAGCAATAAATTTTACAGCCGTTTTTTCACCAATACCAGGAATACCAGGAATATTGTCGGCACTATCGCCTTGTAAGCCCAAAATATCTCGTACTTGGTCTACATTCGCAATTTGAAATTTTTCCAATACTTTGGGAATGTCGTACACTTCAGGGCCTTTGCCCATAAATGCGGGACGGTAAACAAAAACATTATCTGTCACCAATTGGCAATAATCTTTATCCGAAGTCATCATAAATACTTGGAATTCAGGCGATCCAAGTTTTCGTGCCACAGTACCTACTACGTCATCTGCCTCATAGCCATCTAGTTGTAAAATGGGTATTTGAAATGCTTTGATTAATTGCTTGATATAGGGAATATTGATGCCAATATCTTCTGGCATTTCTTGTCGATGTGCTTTGTAGGCTTCAAAACTTTCATGCCTGAAGGTAGGCGCTTGGGTATCAAATGCCACCGCCAAATGCGTGGGTTTTTCTTTATTTATGATTTCGAGCAATGTGTTGGTAAAGCCGAAACTAGCACCCGTATTCATTCCTTTAGAATTAATTCTGGGGTTTTGGGCAAAAGCAAAATGGGCTCTATAAATGAGCGCCATGGCATCGAGAATGAAAAGTTTGTTCATGCTGGCAAGGTACTTAGAATTGATAACTTTTTGAAAAGTAGATTTGACAACTTTTAAAAAGTTGTCAAATCTAAAAGCTTATTTGTCTCACTTTGCAGCCTTGAATTTGGCGGCAGTTATTGTTTGCAGAATTTGTGTTGGTAAAGTTTATAAACTATTTTTGTTACGGAAGTTTGCGACTACCAAAAAAAGTGCCTCGAAAACTTCAATCCACCCTATATAAAATCATGAAAACCTTTAAGTTAGTTTCATTTATAGTCACCTTGTTTGTTTTTCAGACGTGCAAAAACAATGAGCCTAAACCGATCATTGAAAATACGGGTCCAAATCCCATATCGCTCTCATTGTCTTTGCTTTCTACAGATTTAAGAACATCTTCAATTGTCCCTATCACATTTTACTATAGTTTAAATACAGACACCCTTAAACGTTTGTCTGGATCGCTTTATCTATCAAAAGACTTAATTTATTCTATTGACGACAGGGTTTTAAATGTGAGAAATAATGCTGGGCTATCCAGCAACACTGTTTTCTCAGAACAATTGGAAAAAGGAAATAATCAAATATTTTACTATGCTACCATGCCAGAACGAATAGATTCTGGCCAATATTATATTTTGGCAAGGTACCGGCTAGAAAATGGCGATTACTACAATACTGTAAATACACCCTATTATTTGGTTGCATCTGCCCTGCTTTCAATATCTGCCCCAGTAAATAAGATATCAATTTCATCTGTAAAAGTAAGCCTCTTGTCAAGTGGCAATAGCGGCTCTATCACTTTTAATTACAATTCTTCGCTTACAGAACCTGTTGAAGTATATATTAATGATTTGATTCTAGCCCCTGATAGCCTTTCGTCAAGTGGGACAGTATTAAATATTGATAATTTTAGCATCATCAATCCGGGGCAAGGTTCCATTACTAAAACATTTACATTAAATTCAGTATCGGTCGGTAAGTATTATATTAGGTATAGTATGTCGTACGCTGACGAGAATAATGTAAGTTACAATTTTCCTTCCAAGTCGATAGCAGCAATGGTATCGTCTGAGTTGTCTTTACTTACTATTTTAGGCCTCCAAGCAAAACTAAGCCCTTGGTCGAATGGCACTACCGTATTGTACAACTATACAATTGCAAGTGAATTTGCTCAAAATTTACCCATTAGCCTCACTTTTTATCTCACAACCGACTCTCTCTATTCTTCGAGTATTTCATTTAGTTCAGGTAGTGGCACTGCTACGGTAAATGCAGGTATTTCTGTGTATTCAAATAGCTATAATCTTTACACTACTTACGACTATGGCAAATATTTTCCAATCATAATGGTATCGAAATACAATTCCTTTAGCCAGGGGCAAGAGATTTATTTTACCGGACGACCCGTCACGGTGCTTGAGCCACTTACTGCGATCACGCAACTTTCGTTTAAAACTACCTCCATCTCGTCTAAAAGCTATTCGTCAATAGAATATGGGTACACAGCAGTATCTGAGGCAGCATTGAATACATACAAACAATACAATTTGTATTTCTCTAAGGATAATATTTGGTCGTTGGATGATCTATACATCAACTCAAAATCTGTTTCATATTACCTTGGTACGCAAATCGAAAGCGATTCTTTTTATGGAGAGGGCAATTATCCTGTGGGCAATTATTATTTAATATTCCGCAAACAAGGCTCTACTCCTATCACCATCGCTGTGTCTAGCAACACAATAAATATTACCCCATAAGCAAAACGATGGAATGGCTAAAGAACATGAGCTATCGGCCATTGCTTCAGATTATAAAAGGTGGTAATGTGGTCCAAAATGGTCTGTACTTTTTTTCGATAGCCCTCAATCATAATAAGGTCTCACATCTGTCGTTATCATTCCAGCTGCTCGCCCTGCTTTGAGTCCATTTTCGGCATCTTCAAATACTTGGCAAAACTGCGGTTCAGCTCCCATCAGTTCCGCACACTTTAAAAATGTGTCTGGCGCGGGTTTGAAATTTTCAACATCGCGAGAAGTGACGATGATGGTGAAATATTTTTCCAAACCGACTGCTTCGAGTGTTAATTTAGCCACATCTGGTACGCCTCCAGTGCCGATGGACATTGGCAAAATTCCAAAATATTTTTTTGCCAAAGCTGCTACCTGCGAAACAGGTTTTATCTGGTTGATAATTGTTAAAAAAGCACTTTCTTTTTCCAAATGCACCATTTCTGGGTCCAGTTGGGTGCCAAATTCCTCGTTTAGCAATGCAATAATTTTGAATGTAGGAATTCCAGCATACTTAATGAATATGTCATGCGTGAAATCAATGCCATATTTTGTCATCGTGTTTTGCCAAGCAATAAAATGGGTAGGCATGGTGTCGACCAAAGTGCCATCTAAATCAAAAATAAGGGCTTTAGCTTTGGAATCAATCGTGAGTTGCATGGGTTGAAAATTTTTAATAAAAAAAGGCAGAAAACTAAGCTTCAACTCAGTAATTACACAAACGAGAGCGATTTTTTTCGCATCCTGCTGAGCGTTTCTGGTGTCATATCCAGGTAAGAGGCCAAATATTTGATCGGAACTCTATTAAAAAGTTCAGGATTGGATTTCATCAAATCTCTAAATTTATCTTCAGCAGTGGCGTATAGCATCGAAATAAGGCGGTCATCATAGTCAATAAAGTACCCTTCTGCCATTTTTCGACCAATAATATTACACTCTGTAAAATGGTCGTACATAAATTGTAGGTCTTCGGCCGACACGCAAATGACGTAGCAATCTTCAATGGCTTCAATGGTTTCAAAAGAGGGCACTCGCAAGGCCAAGCTTTTGTAATTGGTAAAAGGGGAACCTTCGGTAGCTATCCACGTGGTAATTTCTTTGTCGTTTTTCACAAAATAGCTTCTAGTTACGCCATTTACCAAAATCCACAACCCCTTCACAATTTCGCCTTGCTGTAGGAGTTTTTCTCCTTTCAAAACGGTGCTGGTTTGCATTCTAATTATTAATTCTGCCCAAGCTTTTTCGCCAAGCGAATGGTATTGAGCAAGCAGAGAATAAACAGTGTTGTGTAATGAAGCTGGCAGCATCTATTTATAGGTTATTATTCTTGATATGAATCAAGCAGAATGTCAAAAATAAAGTATTTTTCAATGATGTTGATAAAAAAAAGTGCAGTTTTGAAAACTAAAGTATTTTCTTGGAAAACAATAATGGTAGACAGAAATCAAAATAGTCGAGTTTGAAATCTAGTTAGTAGCAGGTTTTAACGATAATTTTGATAATCTGGTAGAATATTAAGGTTGATTTCTCATCCATTGATTAATTTGCATGTGGGATATTTAATATGGTAAGGTAAAAACTGGTGATTTTTGAAAAAAACTTCTTGATGCTGAAGAATAATTTAAAATGGTCAATTCTGAATTAATAAAATAGAATTTTATATGATATTTAAAAGTAGCACAACTAATACAAACTCATTTTTCTGTATTGCAAAAGATTTGTTGTATTCTTTTGCAAGTAGATTTCAAAGATATCTTTACTGTCTGATCTTTTCTTGTGTTCTTATTTTGGGGAATATAGAAAATGCCAAAGCACAAGTAATCT
>JBJXGB010000126.1:0-39064 GCA_046152935.1 Cytophagales bacterium | reverse complement strand
CTACGCCACCAACGCCTTCGATGGCTATATCTACTTTCAATACATGTGTTGGATTTGATTTTGGAGATCTTGCCATCAACGCAACTCAGCCAAACATCAAGTGGTATTCAAATGCAGCACTTACAATTCCTGTTTTTACTTCGACTGGCAATAATGCCAATCCAAACACGGATTTGGCTATTTCCACCTCTCTTGCTTCTGGTACCACCATAAATAGGTACGCAACCCAAACCACCAGCAATAATTGCGAAAGCAGCCCTTTGGCTTTGAGTTTCAATGTATTTGACAACCCTGCAAAGCCCTCCGCCTCTGACCCTGCTCCTTTTTGCTACAGACAAGCTTTATCGGCAATAAGTGCAAATGGAGCTCCTGGTGCTATTTACACTTGGTTCGACCAAGCAGATAATTTTATTTTGAACACCATGGCAATTAATCTCAATCCTTTAACTTTAGGCTTAAACACTACTACCGTTGGCACTTCGATTAGAAAAGTAAGGCAAACACTCAATGGATGCATTAGTTCAGCTACGTCCATAAATTTCACGGTATACGCTCCTACCCCTGCCCCGACAGTAACTAGTAACTTGATTAACTATTGCACTAGAGATACAAAAAATGCCATTACTGCTGACGGTACTAACTTGAAATGGTATTTAGACGTCAATAATTTGCCACTATTGCCCTTTAAACCGACAGGAACACCTGATCAAATTACCCAAAACTATTCCCCTCCTATCAATTTGGCTGCTTCTGGGCAAGCAAATTATTACGTAACTCAAACCTTGAACGGATGCGAAGGAAATCAGGTACCTGGTGAATATCAAGCCATAAATGTGACTGTGTATCAACGACCAACTACTCCTACAATCGGTAAAACTGATTATAATATTTGTAATGGTTCGGCAATTGCTGCCATCTCGCCCAATATCTTGCTGGGCAATACTGTAAAGTGGTACTCAGAAGATCCAACGGTCACAGTGACTTCACCTATTTTCGTTGGCGAAAGTGCCAATGCGACTACTGATTTACTAATAAACAACACCACAGTAGGTAAACTTTCAAGATACCTAACCAATACAGATAATAATAATGGTTGCGAAAGTACACCTTCGCTTAAATTAACTTTTGACGTAGCCTCCATTGAAAAAGTAACAATACGTACCGCATTTAACAAACTTGATACACTTTGCAAGGATTCGACCCAAAACCCTATTTCTTTAATTGGAGAACCAAGTGCAGGGAAATTTACAATGTTTGGCAGAGAAATAGTAAATCTAAAAGCGAGCGATTTTCCTGTAGGTCTTCATTCACTTGTGTATACCTACACCAACAATAAATCAGATTGTACTGTGCGTGATTCAGTACAATTGAGAATAATGCCCGTGCCTGTGGTAAATTTTGCAATATCAAGCCTCTGTGCTGTAAAAGATACCATATCGTTTACCAATACATCAACACTCAATGGCAATGACAACTACATCGATAAACTGAAGTGGAGTTTTGGTTCTTCTTTTAATTCGCTTACACCCGATACCGTGGCTTCACCTAAAGTTATTTATTCATCTGCGGCTTCATATCCAATTACTTTACAGGTTACAACAAAATACCCATCTAAAGCATCTTTCAACGCTGGGGGTTGTGTAGCTACAAGTAAAAAACCACTTGTTTATATTGGAAATTATCCTAACACAAATTTTACGTCAAGAAATATTTGTGCAGGTGATTCTACTTTTTTCACCAACACATCCGTCAATATAAGCGATGTTATCAAAACTTGGCAATGGAATTTTGGAGATGGCGATATTGTAACCATTTCAAATACAGGCACAGGCAGTTTTGGAAGCTCTAAATCATTTGGATCTTCATCGGCTATTAAACACAAATATGCAAACCCGGGTGTGTATATTCAGTCGCTTACTATCAACACAAACAACAATTGTGATTCTACTTTTAGCAAGCGCTCTTTTATAGTGCCAAAAATGGTACCAATTGCTGGAGCCATCTATAAAGAAGACTTTGAAAATGGCAATGGGGGCTTTGTAGCAAGCGATGTAAATTCTAGTTGGCAATTGGGAACACCCAACAAAACATACATAAAAGGCGGTGCGGACGGCAGTAGCCAGGCTTGGGTCACATCATTATCAGGCACTTATATCAAAGGTGATGCTTCTTATGTACAATGCCCATGTTTCGATTTGAGTGGGCTGACAAAACCAATGGTGTCATTAAAATACAAATCAGTACTCCCTTCAAATATTGATGGTGTAGTGCTGCAAGCTACCGACAGCGATATAAATACTTGGGTAAATGTAGGAAATGTAGTGGATGGAAGGGCAGAGGCAGGCGGACTTAATTGGTACAATACAGGCGGAATTCAGAGTAATCCAGGCAATCAGATTTTAGGCCAATTTGGTTGGTCGGTTTCCGATACAACTCCCCAATGGAAAGAAGCCAAATTCAAACTTGATAATTTGAAAGACTTGAACGGAAGAATATTGGATCGAAAAACCATCAGGTTTAGAATGGCTTTTGGAAGTACTTCCCTTGGCAATAAAACTGATGGGTTTGCCTTTGATGATTTTTCAATCCTTGAACGAGATAAGAAAATATTGTTAGAACAATTTACAAATACTTCCGAAAGCAGGTCTGTTTCAAGTGACAATAATTCAAATGCAATTACTAACGCGAACCCAAATGATGTTTTGGCGATACATTACCACACTTCTTCTTCGCCAGACGAGTTTAACAAACTCAATTTTGCCGACCCAAGTGCCAGAGCATTGTATTACGGAGTAGACCGTGCTCCATTTACCGTATTGAATGGCAGCAAATTCAGAGGTGAAAGTTCTTATATCAAACAATTGCAATTAGATACGCTTGCTCTTGTACCTTCAGATTTTGTGCTCACACCTACCATGCAAACCACAGGAAGTTCGGTAACCGTAAATGTAGATGTAACAACGAAATTGCCTTTAGTTAAAGATGCAATCTTAAATGTAGTAGTTGTAGAAAGGGAAATAAATGTGACCAATGCGGCAAATGGCCAAGCAAAACTAGAGTGGGTAATGCGAAAAATGCTACCTGATGCTGGTGGCACATTAATTACTTCCCCTATGGCTCAAAATGCCACCAAATCTTTCGTTTTCAATGCTGATCTCGGGAAAATATATGACAGTAATAAATTAGGTGTAATTGTAGCAATCCAAGACAAACAAAATAAAGAAATATTCCAATCGGCTCATTTTGGAAATCTGATTAATACTCCTACCTCCGTTTCAGATAATTATCTGCATACAGTTGCGGTTAATTTCTTTCCCAATCCTGCAACTGATGTTTTGTATATTGAAATCTTAAACCCAATAAATGAAATTGGCACCTTAGATTTTTACAATTTACAAGGCCAAATGATAAAATCTGTGAGTTTAGAATTGAATAAAAGCATTTCGTCCATCGACATTGGCGACCTTGCAACTGGTATGTATGTAGCTAAATTACAAAGCAAAAATGGCAATCTGATCAATATCAATAGGCTGGTGGTAGAATAATAAAGGAGGAGAGGAATTGGAGTTTTGTCTGTCGAATTAGAATACTTGCATACAACAAACTAGAAACCAATTTTAATCACACATCGCAACAGCTCATTTGACTTTTAACTCAATAATTCTTTATTTTCTTCCCGAGCCAAAATCCAAAAATTATTGTATCCTTCGCCCAGTTGAATTTTTAGCTTTTGCAGCTGCAACAATTCTAGGATAGATAAAAAATTATAAATAATAGCTATTTTTTCCGGCATATCCACCAATAATTCTTCAAATGAAACACGTTTTTTCTGATTTACAAGGTCTAAAATGTATTCCTTTTGTTGTTCAATCGTGTAAGGATACGGGTTTACGGTATGGATAGGCTTTTTCTTTTCGGCATCGAATCGCTCAAGAACTTTTACATATACTTTCAACAATTTATACAAATCTAAATCTTGCAACTCAAATTCAATATTTGAATCTTCACCTATCGATTTTAATTCGGCAGCAACGTTGCCTCTTTTTTCTAGCAAAAGGCGTTTCTCTTCCAAGTCCGAAAACGTAGCTATTACCGATTTGTACTTTTTGTACTCCATCAGGTGTTTTATAAGCTCATCTCTTGGGTCTATTTCATTGCCCACAGCATCAATTTCGGGGCGTGGCAATAGCATTTTTACTTTTATTTGCATTAGCGTAGCGGCTACTAGTATAAATTCACTCGCCACATCTATGTTTTGGTCGTTTAATTGACGTATGTAGTCTAAAAAATCATTGGTAATTTTAAAAATCGGAATGTCTCTTATCTCCAATTCATCTCTTTCGATAAAAAATAGAAGCAAATCAAATGGGCCTTGAAAAAGAGGTAGTTTTATTTCGAAAGACACTTTTTGTATTTATTTGTGTGAAAAAAACAGGTTTGCAAACATAAAATTAATACAAAATTTTTGATCTAGGCCTCAATTTGCGAGGATGGAAATATCACAAATTGAACATTTTTTATATTTCATTGCATTATTTTTTGAATTTAATTCCATTTGGTTCAATTTCATTTGCGTAATTTGCATTGATTTATAGAAAAATCACAACATAAACACACTATCATGCAAACCATTATAGACAAACCCACAAGAGTAGAACATGATTTTCTTGGCGATTTGGAAATTCCAAGCAAAGCTTACTACGGAATTCAAACTTACCGAGCGTTCAAAAACTTCAATATTACAGGCATAAAAATAAAAAGTGAGCCATTCTTTGTACAAGCCTTAGCTTTCGTAAAGAAAGCTGCTGCCATGGCAAATCGAGACTCTGGAGTTCTTGACCCTTACATTGCAGAATATATTATCAAGGCTGCCGACAGATTGATTGCTGGCGAATTTCACGATCAATTTATAAGTGATTTTATACAAGGTGGAGCAGGCACCTCTTGCAACATGAATGCCAATGAAGTAATAGCCAATGTGGCTTTGGAAATGATGGGTTATGAAAAAGGCGATTACCAATATTGCCACCCAAATAACCATGTAAACTGCTCTCAATCAACCAATGATGCGTACCCTACGGCCATCAAAATCGCTGTTTACAAAAAACTAGAAGAATATACCAGATCGTTGATCGACTTGAGAGATTCGTTTGATATGAAAAGCAAGCAATTCAACCATGTATTGAAAATGGGCCGCACCCAATTGCAAGATGCCGTGCCTATGTCGTTGGGTTCAGAATTTCATGCATTTTCTTCCAATATTGATGATGAAATAAAATTATTGACTTCATCTAAGCGTTTGCTTACCGAAATAAATATGGGTGCTACCGCCATTGGAACAGGCGTAAATGCACCCGAAGGCTATGCTGACTTGGTTACTCAACATCTTTGCGCTATCACAGGCATTGAGTTAGAGAAAGCCAAAGATTTAATCAAAGCCACCTCCGATACAGGCGACTATGTGCAATTATCTGCCTCTTTGAAACGAACTGCCATTAAAATATCAAAAATTTGCAATGATTTGCGTTTGCTTTCTTCAGGTCCAAGAGCTGGATTTAACGAAATAAACTTGCCTCAAATGCAACCTGGTTCTTCCATTATGCCAGGAAAAATAAACCCAGTGATTCCAGAAGTGGTAAACCAAACAGCTTATTACGTAATGGGTGCAGATTTAACAATCAGCATGGCGGCTGAAGCTGGGCAATTGCAATTGAATGTAATGGAGCCTGTAATTTCTTATTCGCTTTTTACCTCGATTTCATTTATGACCAGAGCAGTACAAACTTTGAAAAGAGAATGTATTGATGGAATTACAGCCAACGAAGACCATTGTCGTCAAATGGTGATGAATAGCGTGGCAATTGTCACCCTTATCAGCCCAATTATTGGCTACGAAAAATCTTCTGCTGTATCAAAAGAAGCCTTGAAAACTGGCAAAACAGTGTATCAAATTGTGGTAAAAGAGGAAAAATACCTTACTGAAGAAAAATGGAATGAAATCTATTCTTTTGAAAATTTGATAAATCCTAAGTTTATCAATAGCTAATTTTTGCCCGAAACAGCTATTAGGTTTTAAAAACCTTGTAGTTGTCGATTAAAAGTAGAAGTACAAAACACCTCATAGGTTTTGCAAATCCGTGAGGCATTGATCAAAATAATCCCACTTGTGTTGCTGATTGCACAAGGTGGGATTTTTTATTTATAAAAAAGTTCAATTTTTTATAAATAAATACAGACTTATGGATATTTTGCGGCTCTTTAAAACCAAACATTAAAAATAGTATAATGACCAAGCACGCTTTAGATTTCATTAGGCCAAAAACAAAAACAACGCTGGAGCGTTATAAACTAGGAAACAAACCTTCTTTCGGACATTTCATAGAAGATTACGTTAGTCAAAAAATTGACATTGAAGGTGATTTTGAAGAGTTTATGAAAACCCGTCACGATTATTTCGACTTCACTATCACCCCTCACCACTTAAAATTCTTTTTCACAAGAATGATTCCTGAGGTGGCCATTCACTCAAAAGCACAAGATGAACGCATCGTTCGTGAGCATTACGACCGTGGAAACGACTTTTTTGCTTCTTTTTTAGGCCCTCGCATGGTATACACCAGCGGTTTTTGGATGGATTTGAAAAATGATACACTTGAAATTTCGCAAGACCGTAAGATGCAAATGGTGTGCGAGAAATTGCACATGACTAAGGGCGATCGCCATTTGGATATTGGCTGCGGCTGGGGAACTTTGATAACATATTCTGCCAAACATTTTGGGGCAAATTCTACAGGAGTTACCATTGCTCAAGAAGGTTACGATTGGGGAATGAAACAAATCAAAGATAATGGTGTAGCCGATCATGCTCGTATTTTAAGAATGGATTACCGTGATATTCCCAATGAAAAATTTGACAAAATTACCTGTTTGGAGATGGGCGAGCACGTAGGTATTCGCAAATTCCAACGTTTTATCGATCAGATATATGGTTTGCTTGATGATAATGGTAAATTCTATATTCAACAGGCGGGCTTGAGAGCCAACCCAGGGTTGTTAAAAAAAGGGCAGCATTGGGAAGATTTAGTTTGGGGCTTGTTTATGAATGAATATATATTCTCTGGCGCAGATGCGAGCACGCCTTTGGCATTCTTAACCCAGTCGCTTCAAGATGCTAATTTTGAAGTAAACACAGTTGAAAATATTGGGATGCACTATTCTATTACCATTCACAAATGGTATTACAATTGGATGGCCAACGAACAATTTATATTGAATAGCAAATACGGTGCTTGGTGGTTCCGTATGTGGCAAATATTCTTGCGTTGGTCGGTAGATATCGCAGCACAAGGTTCTTCTACTTGCTGGTCGATTGTGGCACACAAAAACTTGAACAATGCAGATAGAGTAGGCTACATCGGCAAATTGAATTTGGGTGAAAGAGCGAGCAATTTGGCTGTGCCTATCACTTTGTAATATTCTGATTTTATTTCAAAAAAGCCCTACTAGAATCGCTTCTGGTGGGGCTTTTTGTTTTTCAACAAGCAGTGAAATTGCTCGATTTTAGCAATCGGTGTCGTACTTTCTGTTTTTATTGCAATAGTGTGTGATGTGCTTTTGTCTTGTTAAAAGATGCTGAAACGCTCAACTGCAAGCCAATTTAATTGTTGGCCATAAGAGCATCAAAGGAAAGGCTACTATTTTACTATCTTTATATGATATTAAAAAGTATACGGAGATACTTTTTACATCTCCCGAGATGGTTCAGATAGATACGGAGATACTTTTTACATCTCCCGAGATAGTTCAGATAGATACGGAGATACTTTTTATATCTCCCGAGATGGTTGAGATAGATACGGAGATACTTTTTATATCTCCAGCACTTGCTGCTGCTTTCACCTGCAAGCCAGTTCGTTCGTTGGTCAAAAGACCAACCAAAGGCAAAATCCCTAAGCCAGATAAATAGAATTCTTAATCATTGTATTTTTGGCAAGCATTAGACAATATGGATGGTGCGGCACAAGGCGCAAACATCTGACAACACCTACATAAGCTATTGGCTAGAAACACCAAACAGAACAAAAATCGCTAATTGATATTACCGCACTGATGAATACCTAATTTCTTTTCTTTTTTGGCAATTGCTGCCCAGCTTTGCGATCGCCTGTAAATGCAGCTTTGCCATTGTTACCACCAAGATTGAGCACTAGAAAAAACTCATGGGCATTCAAATCGACATTTTTGTAAGCTCCAGAATAATAGTTGAAAGAATATCCAATACTGCCATAAGGAAAGCCAAAGCCAGCAGATAGCAAAAAAGTCATATTCGAGCGGAAACCTGGCTGCACCCAAATCATTTTCTTCCATTCTGCCATAAAATTGATATCGCCTTGTACAGACCCATTGGCTACGGTACGGAAATACCCAGATGGTTTGAGCAGAATGGCATCGGAGGCTGAAAATTTGTAGCCTGCATACGCGTTAAGATTGGTGTTTATTTCTTGCTCACTTTCAATAAGCATGGGAAATGCAATGCCCACTTCAGCATTTGGCGATATATACGATACACCTACACCTGATTTAAAATACGTTTTGTTGAAATAGTCAGACGTTAAAGTGGGGTCAGCCATATCCACCTTTCCATTTAAGCCATTCAAATTGTATGAACGGTTGACAAAACCAATATCCATACCAAAAGAAAATACGTGCTTGTACTTATATATTAGTTTGTAGGCAGCAGCTATATCGGCAGAGAAGGTTTGAAAAATGCCACGTTGATCGATATTGATCTTTGCCCCAGTACCCAAAGAAAATCTTTCAATGGGGGCAGAAAAGCCCACTGTAAAGTTACGTGGGGCATTATCGACACCTCTGAAAGCACTGCGGGCTTGTAAAAATATTGAAGCTCCTTCTGAATATCCAGCAAAAGCAGGATTGATAAGAAATAGATTTTTAGAATATAGATTGTAATCTTGTACCTGTTGGGCATTTGATTGGCTTACAATCAATAAAAACAATAAGGTCGAGTAAAAGTATTTCATTATAGTATAATTAAATGATAGGTTCGGCTGGTTTTATTTGCTTTTTAGTGAGATAATACCTTTGTAAAACACTTCTGTTTGTTTGCTTTCAAATAGATAATAGTAGATGCCATTTGGCAGAGGCGTTCCATTTTGCTTTCCATCCCACGTATTTTGATAATTATCAGATTTGAAGATGAGTTCGCCCGAGGCATTTAAAATTGAAAAAGTAAATCCAATATAAACTTCAGGATTATCGATGATAAAGAAATCATTGAAGCCATCGCCATTGGGAGATACATAATTGTTGGCAGGAAGTGGTTGAGATTCAGGAATATCCTTTATAAAAATGGTGACAAAACTGGTATCGGACAGCGGATTCTTATAGTTGTCGCTCACTAATACCTTTAAAGTATAAACTGACTTTTTTTCATAGTCGATAGAATCTACAAGTATTAGTGAAATTTCGCCTTTGACTGAATCTATTTCAAAAATAGGCGTATCAAATTGGGTGTATAGTATTTTAAATTTTAAGGTTTGATCTGCATCTGTATCTGAAGCCTTTACTGAACCAATTTTTATGCCTGCAAGGCTGTTTTCAGTGATAGAAAATTTTGCACTATCAGCTTTTGGAGCAGAATTGACAAAGAAATTTTTTGTGATAACGTATGGATTCTTTGTTGTGCCCAAACTTGCATCAGCAGCAAACACTTCTGTCCTAGCCACATCTACCACTTCATTTTTACTGGCATCGTAGTATTTAAAGGTCACTATTTCGCCTGCGGCAATATTACTGCCTATTTGAAAAAGAAGTAAAAAACGATCAGATGAAGGCAAATAAACGGTAGGCTTTCCAACTCCTCTTACTTCTGTCCCGACAAAAGCGGCTACCACATCGTTCGTGTCTCTTGAATCTACATTGTCAATTTCAAGTATGGCGGTTACACTCATTCTAATCTCGAAATTGGCAAGGTTGACATTCCAATTGGGTGCTTGGCCGTAAGAGATAGTATTGCCCAATACATTGAAGGCAATAATAGTTATGATTTGAATAATTTTCACTGTCAAGGAATTTTGTAAAATCTCCTCTCACGTTCCTCTCTACAATGTAGAGCGAAAAGGAGAAGAGATTTTGGATTTAGAATAATAAAAGTACGGTAGCGGAATAATTGAAAGCTATTCTTTTACAATCAACTTTTTCACCGTTTTGTCACCTGAAGTGATGCTTACCACATAGGTTCCTGGCGAAACTACGCCTCCAGCTTTGTCTTTTCCATCCCATTGCAAGTTTGAGAATGTTTCAAAAGAGGCTGTTTCTGGATTGAAATAGATTTGCTTCAATTCTACGCCCAACACGTTGGTAATCTTAATGGTAAGTGTCGATGACGGCAAGCCTTCAAATTGAAAATTGACTGTGTTGCTGAATGGATTGGGCTGAATTGATACAGATTCTAATAACAAATCTGTAGGCACAACTTCTGTTTTGTAGAGCGACAATTGGAATGGATTTTCAAAACTGCCTTCCAATTTATTGCCTCCAAAGCCTAGCGATTCTTTGACGTCATACATTTTTCCATTGGCTTTTTTCAATTTGAAGCTGATGTTCTTATCGCCATTTTCGCCAAAAATTGAAAGGAAAAACAAATTTCGCTTGCCGATTTTATCATACACAGGAGTCTCAACCCCTCTGCAAACGCCATTTGAGAATGCAGCCAATTCATCACCCTCACCAATGATGGAATCGTTTGCTATTTGGCCAAGTAAAGACATTTCGCTTGCAAAATTGTGTGGAGAAACCTTCCATTCTCCCTCAACACGGAGGTTTTCGGGTTGTTGTGCTTCTATTCGTGCTGCTACCAATCCGCTTCTAGGGTAAGTAATTACGCCACCGCCAGTTTCGCATTTCATCATGTAGCCTTCGCCTGGAATCATGTATTTCAAGCTGCCTATCCATTTCAGTACATTATCATAAACCGCAAATTGGTATTGGCTTTTGATTACATCGCCTTCGGTTGGATTCAAAGTAGCCAAGGCTTCGTTGATGTCCATATTGTATTGAGGAATAAAACCTACCCAATTCCAGCCTGCTTGTAAGGTAATGGGTTTTGAAGTTGCATCTACAATTGAACCTCTGAAATTCAAGGTATCGGCTTTTCTGAGCTTAACCTTATATGATTCTTCGTTGCGTAAGCCACCAGTTCTGAGCGACATATTATCGCCTGCCATGTTTCCAAACCATTTGGTGGTGGTGGAATCGTATCTGTCGAAATTAACAGCTCCCTTGAATTCATCGCCATCGTGCAAAGCCACATCTTTGAATAATAAGCTAGAACGAAACAAAGCATCAGATTTCAAACCTAATGAAATCCATTTCCAACCTTGCGGCAATGGCATTTTGCGAAGCACACCATTCAAAGAATGCCAAATTACTGGTTTTGAAGTGCTTCCCAAAACCTTGTTGGCCTCAAAAGCAAAGTTGAAATTCGGAACCGTGCCTACAAAAGGAGTAACATTTATCAAAGTCAATCCTTGGCTTGCATCCCAAATTCTAAAATCTACTTTTTCGCTGCTCGATTCGTTGCTGTAAATATTTAAGAAAGCCTGATATGTATCGTAAATTTCTATATAACTCAATGAGGCAACACCTCTGCATTCATTTCCTACAAAAGCTGCAATTTTATCTTCTGGATCAGTAGAAAGAATGTTGTCTACTTTAATTTGCCCAATCATGCTCGCTGAAAACTGAAATTTAGCAGGATTTACACTCCAGTCGGCTGGGGCTGGCTGAAATACTTTTACATCCAAAGACAATACTTCGTTGAAGCCAAAGCTTGTTCTCAAATACAAACTTTCATTGTAGTTGCCAATATTCAGGCCTTCATTTACAGTAAACACGATTTTTTGTCTAGAATTAGGTTTGATTTTGCCACTAGCAGGTGTGGCTTTCAACCAAAGAGGTAAATTATCGATCACAAAATCATGCTCATTTCCACCTTGATTTGAAACATAAGCAGTGAACGAAAGTGTATCATACAATTTTTTCCTGAATGTAAACTCCTGATCTTCCCACACCACTTGATTTTTATCGATATAGGCTGTCCAAGTAGCGGGCGATTGCATACTATTTCCTCTCAGATCTTGAATATTGCGAACTGTGACATCTAAAATACAGTTTTCAACTCGCTTGGCTTCATCTGTAAGCGAGATGATAATTTTATCTTTGTTGACAGAATAATTAAAATTCACGTTCTCAGCTGGGCGAGGCAGTTTGATTTTTGGTGTATCGTCTGAATACGTAGCCAAAGTAGCGTTGGCAGTATCGTTTGGAACAATAGCTTTGGTAATATTATCACGTACAATGCTTTGCTCTCTCAATGTTTCTTCAAGCAGTACAATACCAGCCGCATCTTTTTGATAAGCTTCGAAAGGATAATAAGAGGCCAGACCAAATTCATTGCCATGCAATCTGTTGTGCATGTCATTTTTGATTTGATCTTGTTTTCGAGCCAAGCCCCATACGCGAACTTCATCCAAATTACCCGAAAAATGATTGTCGAAATTCTTGGTATTTCCAATGTACCAACCACGTGCTCCAAGCCACAATTTAGCGCCACCAAAGCCAGTCCAGCCCAATCTTGATGTAGAATTTTGCAATTGCCCATCAATAAAGGCACTTGTATTGCCCAAGCGATTTACAACCAAGGCAAAATGATGCCATTTGTTGTTGAAGAAATTGGAATCGACCGCAGTGAAAACTTTGCCATTGTTGGTAATAATAATTTTACCAGCACCATTGGAAGAAATAGCCCAATCTGTTTTGCTGCTATCTTGCAAATCGCCTTTGCCATTTGAAAATAACGTATAATCACCTGCATTTGCTGCTTTGAACCAAAATTCGACCGTAAAATCCATTTCGGCAGTGAATGCGGCTTTTCCACCTTTTGCTTCGATATAGCTTCCATCTGTAAATGCCATGGCTTTGCTGCTTGGCTCAACGGCCCATTCTGCTGTAACCTCGCCATTTCTTTTGTTGGCTACATCTTGCGCTAGTTTTCCGCCAGCTTCGTCCATTGGCCAGTTGCCAACTAAGCCAATCTCCCTACCCGACATTTTTTTGCCTAAATTGATAACTACATCTGTGAGTGGCAACGGCTTTTTCCAAATACGCAATTCGTGAATATTTCCTTTGAAGGACATGAAAGGAGCAAAATTGCGTCTGCCTACATAAATATGTCCGCTTCCGTTGTACGATCCCACAAAATTTTCATCGTAGTTTAGCAATTCGCCATCGCCATACAAATAAGCCCTGTTTTCATCGTAATCGTAAGATACTGATAAATGATGCCATTTGTCGTCTTCAATTGTTTTGTCAGAAACAATTGTTTTGCCGTTTAAGCTGAATATCAACTTGTTATTTGCATCAAAGCCTACAAACATTTCTGGTGTGCCAGCCACGCCTTGTGCAAGGATAATCTCTTCTCCTTTTGCTTTTCTTTTTGCCCAAAACTCGATGGTAAACGACTGGTTTTGAAGCAGTAAGCCATTTACTTTCATGTATTTTTCTGGTGTTCCATCAAAATAAATGCTGGCATCGTGCCTTAGTTCAGAGCCATTTAGTACACCTTTTACTTCAAAATTATCCCAAGTTAGTTTTCCGGCTTCAATATCTTCATTGAATTGGATTGAAATATCATCGTTTGGCGAAAGAATGCCATCGGCAGGCGTAGGTGCGCCAAACGGATGTGGATTTACACGGTCAATGGTTCCTGTAATTATTTCGGAGTTGATTTTTACAGGTTCAATACTTTCCTTCACCAAACAAGTAGTTTGCATTCTCAAATCATAATCGCCATCTGTCAATTGCGATACCACCCAAGCATAGTCAATTTTTCCTTTTGTGGTAGGAATAGAATCTGTAGATGGATCGGTTGGTTTGTCTGGATGGGTAGTTTTCCAAAATGTATTCCAAGTGAGCCATTCGGCTTCCGATTGCGAGGTTTTTTTGAATTGCAAACGCAAATCTTTTAAGCCCGGAAAGTTGATATCGTAGCCTCCTAATGCCAAGCCTAATGTGTCTTTGAAACTATTGTTTAATATCCATTGGGTGTTGGGCGTTTCAAATTCTGCATCAGTACAAGTAGGCAGAAAATGCACAGAAATACTTGTGGAATCGTAGATACTTTTTTCATTATTGATTCCAAAATTGAACTGACATTCTGAAGTAAATAGCAATTTGAGATTGTCGTAATTATAATCGATAGGACCTTTTTCGAATGTAATTATTTTATTTACACTCTGACCAGCAGCTATTGAAATGGGATAATTGAAAAGCAAACTTCTCTCGTCCACTCTTACATCTGCAGCACCTGGATTGGTTCTAGTATCGTATTTGAGCACATAATTCCTTATGCTGTCTTCTCTATTGTAATTTCCGAGTTCTACAGCAAAAGTTGCTCGCTTATCAGAGGCAATATTGGTGAGAATATTAGGTGTAACCCTAAGGTAAGGCTGATCTCTTGGAATAGTACCCGCAGAAAGTTGCTCACCACCCGATCCGTAATATTTAGAAAGATACGTAGGTTCATGAGGGCACGAAGTACGTCCGCCTTTTGTCACAAATATAGGGCCATTGCCATATTTACTATCAATTACATCTACAGAAATTTGGTCATTCCAATCGTTGTCTTCTAAGGTGTATTCGATCGTTGCAGTGTTTTCTGTTGTACTACCCGTTTCAATACTTGTAGAAGTGCTGGATCCAATTTCCGCTTTGAATTCTGCTTTTGTGCCAGGCAGTTCCGCTTTAGTTTCAACTTTCAAGCTATTTTGTGCTTGAATTTCAAACTCAAAACTTCCTCCGTTTGACACTTCAGATTTTGAACTATTACTAATGCTGCTTCCATAAGAAAAGGAGAAGTTTTTATGTGATTCTCCATCTGCAATTCGATTTATACCTTCCAATTTTTCTTTTTCATTAAAAGCCAACACCTGTCTCCAAAGCGAAATTTGATTGTTAAAAAGCCTAACAAAATCTACTTTTTCAATAGCAGGATCTAGTTTTCTTCTGTAAACATAACTATATCCTGAATCAGATTCAATCACAGTATTGTCTCCCGTTTCAGTAGTAACATATAACCTATTACTTGCCAAATCTTTACTGTCATTATTTACGCCATAAAATGGGCTGCTATTAGTTAAAAATGAATGGTATAGAGCATCGTTTTGGAAAAGTGCATTTCGTTTTTTTACCAATCCTGCCATTTCATTTTCAATATGTTCTTGTGTATAAACAAAATAGGTATTGAAGTCTTTTTGGGCTGTAAAAGCATATTGCTCTTTTTTACTTAATCGGAATGATTCTCCATTGCTTCCTATTGCTTCATTCACGCCACAATTTGAACCACTTATTGTACATTGTTTAGAAGGAACAATTGAAATAATGTCGTTTAAGCCATATAGCATATTTACACCAGATCCAATAAACAAATCGCTAGGTGTACCGGGCCTATAGGGTCTGTCATTTGTGCTAATATTTGTTGAATTAGATAAAGTATGCTGATATTTATATTCACCAGTTAAACCGAGGCTATATGTAGATCTGATGGTATTAGTTCCTTCAGCTTCAGATTTCAGTCCTGTCAATGCTTGAGTGATCCCCAGAAAGAAGCCAATTTTACTATTAATTTCATTTGAAAGAGAAATATTTCTCGAGTATTTAGTATAAAAAGATACCTCTGTTCCAGCCTTCCAGGTTGCACTGCTTCTGCCGCCAGGCGGGTCTCTCAAAATAAAATCAACCATTTTTATTGGTTCTAAGTCTGGGCGAGTAATAAAATCTAGTTCCCCCTTTTGTCTGTTTCCGATCACATAAGCTCTGAAGTACCTATCTAGAATATTATCTCCATTACCTGGCTCCCAAGTCGCGCCTTGTGGACCGACAATTTGCAGGGTTTTGGTGAAACTGTATTTCCCGTTTTCAATAACATTGGGTGGACCAGCAAAGAATGAGTAAACTGTATCGCCTTTGCTTAAGCTAATTTGGATGTTTTGCTCTCCAATTTCATTTAATATGCCAACTCCAGCATTTTTAACAAAATAGCTCTTTTCAGTATTGCTGTCTGTATTTTTATACAGTTCTACAACTTTAATATTTAAAGAGTATTTTTTACTAGTCTGAAAAATCGGATAGCCAAGTGGAATACTTTGCAAAGAGATATTAATAGGCACAGTTGTTCCCAATGGAGTGTAGGCAATGCTTGTGTCGCCAATAAATTCACTGCTATCTACCGCAGAAATTAGTATTTTGGGCTTATCATGGTAAACATATTTTTTTACTAAGTGATAACGCAAGGCCTCAATCTTGGCTATATTTCCAGCATTTTTAGTACCTCCTTTAACAATGAAAGTGGTATCTTTTTTGGTGTAAGCTGTATCCGGGAAAAACTTGGAAAGATCTAAAATTTCATCTGCCAGCTTTTTCAATTCTTTATTGAAACTATAGCCTTGGGTAGCAATATTAAGGCTGTCTAATCTATACTTCAAAGGTGGGAGTTCAATAATATATTCACCTGTATTAGCATTGGTTTCTACAGTCTTGCTGAAACATTCGCTGCCAAGCGATACATATTTTATTTTAGCTTTCCCCAAATTGTTTACTGTATGTCCAAAGCCCGGAAATTTGTCTCCTTCTTCATTTCCTCCTACTACATTTCCAATTACTGTTCTTATTGTATTGTCGTAAAAGGTAATTCCAGTGATATCTTCTTGAAAATCGTGTAGAACGGTATTTACAGGCCATTTGCCTAATCCATAGGTATGTCCATCTTGAAAAACAGAAATGCTATGCTCGCCTATGGGCACATTTATTTCAAACTTCCCTTTTGAATCTGTTTGCACCGGCTTGCCATTTTTCACTACAAAATCATCATCAATTTTAATGTAAGCACCTTCAATGTAGCAATTGGGTGCATTGGCACTTTCTCTTGCAATGCCAAAAGCCAAAGGATCGACTTTTACAACGCCAGTTACTTTAAAAGAAGATTTATCTAAGAAATTGATGCTATTTTGTACTACAGAGCCTTCTCCTAAAAATAATACCGTATTGGAAGGGTCAAATTCATGGGTTTTGAAAATGGGTACAATCTTGAAATTTTCTCCTGTACCGCCAAATCTGATAGACGGAATAGTATAATCTCCCTTATGGTTTGTAAAGCCTGCGAAACCCAATACTTCAGGATCTGGAGCTTGATCTGTCCAATTTGCACTACCAATAATTCTGCCTTCGTGTTTATTGAATCTATTATTTTCGTCTGGCTCAGCATCATTTTTAGAAGCATCATATATTCTATTGCCTGCATTTTCATCCAATCTCCAATAACCAACTACACCTGGCTCGTTCCCAACCAAATATCGACCATGGTTTTGTTTGATTTGCAATGAAGTAAGCGTGGTGTTCCACACCAAAACCTCATCAATATTCCCTGAATAGTAATTTGAAAAACCTGATGTAATGGATTTAGCTCCAATTATAAGTGGCAAATTGCTATTTTCAAGCGTTCCATTAGCTGAAATCGAATCTTTTATTATTCCATTTAAGAATATTTTCAAATGAATGCCATTGTAGGCCACGGTAATATTTGAAAACTCGTCTTCAAGCACTGAGTCGGCCGTTACTGCTTTACTTTGACCGCCAATAAACGTTGAGTAGCGTACATCATACATATTTCTTGGAAAAATACCTGTGATAGATTTTACACTATTTATTGTTTGAAAATGCAACATCTCAAACACCTTATTGTCTAGCTCTATTGCATAAAGTGATTTATTGGAAGGCGATTTAATAGCATCTCCCACAATTTTGCCACTATTCACCCAGTCGAACTTATATACTGTATTGTTTACCGTTACAGCCAATATTGTATCTCTGTTGAATGTAAAAATAGAATTGTTTTCCAAAAAATTCTTTACACCATCTTTTACAATTTTGGTGGTGGTTTTGTAGATCACATTAAACAATACATTATTGTCTATGATATTAGAAACCAATAATGGGTTTGAAAATGCGTAAACCGTGTCATTTTTTCGCACTGCATAAGCTGCTCCCTTTTTAATTTTAACATCAGAGCCTGCTACCAAATGGTAGATATAATTCCCTTCTCTCACTGCAAATTTTTCGCCTTTTTTGGGAACTGTTCCTAAGCCATAATGGGCATTGTACAAAGTATCTTTTATGATAAATGCCAATATTGTACCCAAGCCATTGCTCGAACTGGTAATGTTATTTCCAAAAATATACCTTCTAGTTGTAGGGTTATCTACTGGAAAAATAGTGACCCTGCCCGAAACAGTAGAAATACTGCCATACACGTTGCCTTTTTTAGAAGCTTCTAAATAATAGGTAGCATGAAATAATGTATCGTTGTGAATAAAACTAGTGATAGAATCTTTGCTAGGCGAGAAAATAGTATCGTTTTGAATAATTCCAATTTCTCTGTTTTTTTCAGGTTTAGCCGTATTTTGTGCCTTTGGGCGATAAATAGTATCTCGACCGTACACAATATCTTTGGCAATGATACCAGTAACCAAAGTTTTGCTTTCGTTGTAAATGGTATCATTCGATATGTTGCCATCAACGAATGTTTTTTCGATTAATTTAAGTGAATCATTCTTAAATACACCAAGAATGAAAGCACTATCTGGTGAAAATAAGATATTATTGGTTTTCTTCCCGAAAATACCGCCTTTATTCATCCAACGCACTGTATCGGCATTAAATACAAGATTTGTATCTACTCTTGTACCAGTTCCCACTATTTCCATGGCATGAACAGGATTTGTAGTGCCCATTTTATTCAATATTGACATGCCAGTAGCCGCACCTTGAGGCTTTAGCCAAAGCGATAGGGCATAATTTGTGCTTGGCATCCATGTGGTAGCTTTTGGATTATTCAAATCGTTGATTTCGACATGCGTAGCGCCATTAAAGCGGAGGCTAGTACCTAATCTGCTGCTTTCGGCCTTGGCTGCCACCACTTTAGCTCCTTCCAAAGCAATACCACCGTTGTAAGATATTTTTCCATTTACCAATCCTGTAGGGCTTCTAAAACCTACCGTGCGATAATCGTCTCCTAAATTTGGATGCGAATTTGAATACAACGGTCCACCACCACAGTTTTTAATTTGGGCTACTATACCGTATTCGTAAAGCTGACCTGCCGTGCCTGTTTTATCTTCCCAAAGGTTATTTGGAGCGGCTACCGATTGTATTTGTTCAAATGCAGCTAAGCTACCCAAAGGTCTCCGAAAAATAATAAAATTATCTATGGCTTTATTGTTCGAGTAATCCCATTGCAATTTTACTTTGTCAGGATAATAGCCTTTGGAGGCTTTCAATGCGCCAGGTCCAAAAGTGGTAGTAATATCATTGACCACAAATACAATCTGAGGGCGATTGGTAGAACCTACTGGACCAAAACATTTGCTATTTGCTTTTATTTCATACTGATAAAGGGCACAATTGGGCACATAGTCATCAATATATGAGGTGATTGTATTTAAATTGAATGTTTCTTGTCTGCTTGTGCCATTATTGTCAAGCGGAGATCTGACGATGGTAAAACCTTCGTTTCTAAGCCCATTATGGTTCCAATTTACACGAATAGTGTTGTCTGGAAGTAGCGTTGTGCTTACAACAGCAGGTGCATCTGGTGCATTATTAATATAAATGTTTTTCGCTAAAGATGTAGCAGAGGTACCGCACTTGCTATTTTCTGCTTTTACCCTATAGTAATAGGGTGTATTAAATTCAAGATCTTCAGAATCTACAAACCACGTTCTGTCAAAACTCACATTTTCGGTAACAAAAGACCTAGCAAAGTCGCTTGACTTAGACCTTTCTACTACAAATCTGCTTGGGTAATTTGAAGGATCAGCAACCCATTCAACTCTAGTGCGAATGTCAGTTGCAATAGTGGCACAATTGGGTTGCTCAACTATTACTGCTGATGGCATTGTTACATCTCTGATTGGACTGCCATTTACAGAAATCCAAGGACTATAAATGCCATCGCGTAGTTTTGATCTTATTTCATATCTATAATTTCCATTGGCAATGTTATCTTCATAGCTAGTGGTGTTAATATCTATATTGTTATTTATCGTTACATTATCTCTTCTTAATTCAATTTTTGCGCCTGGGCAAATTTGATCCGGTTGATGCCATTCTAATTTTACTTTACCACATCCAGACTCGCTTCTGAAGCTATATGGTGCAGATACTGGAGGAATAAGTAAGGGGGTAATTGCTGTTTTGTCAAAGTCATAAGACCCAAATTTACCTTTAATGCCAAGCGTTATTGCTGATCCAAAAAGCGATTGGGGGATTGTGAAACGTACCTTTGCCACATTTCTTACACCATAGCCAGTTGGAAATCCATTAAATGCAGACTCCTCTATCTCATCACTTACTTGAAATTTATCAAGTGTGTAGCCATTTAATGGGAAAAGACTTATAGGGTAACTATCGACCCACCACTTGTTGCCTTCAACATCATTGCCTTTTTTAATTTGTAAGATATTGGTAATGCTAACCCCTTGCTTGATGTATACATAATTATCATTTCCTTCAAACCCCCTCCCATCTGTTAAAGCCCATAACGGGGCACCGTTACTACAAAACCATCGGTGTATGAAACTAAATGTAATTTCACCAGTGCACGGGTCGAACGACACATTTTCTAAAGCTGAGTATTCCGGTCTACTACCAACGCCAGGAGGAGATTGCGCATTGCTACTATACGCCAAAGAGAGCAGAAATGAAAGCCAGCCAAGTTTTAAGACTGATCTGTAAAATGTTTTCATAAGTTGATGTGTTTTGTTTTGTATATTTTTAATAATAGACAAATGTACCTCCGCAATGTTATTATATCGTTAATTCGTGGGGGGACAAAAAGGGGTACATTTCATAAAATACTCATTGCAACCGATTTATCTAGCTGTTTGTCCCCTATTTTGTCTCTTAAATAAATCTTTATAAAAATTTTGGCAGAAAAAAAACTCTCATCAAATTCATATCCGTTCACCTAAACTATATAGTGAATTTGCCATCAAAAAGTGTTCAAAATTAGCTATTAAGAACATTAGTGCACCTAAATTGGATATAATTCCCTCTTTTTTTAGGTAGATTTCCATCCATTAAAATTTGTTTTGAAAAATTTCGTTAAACTTGCAAATAAGTTTTTTAATGAAATTTTAAACCCATTATGTATAAAATAATAAGTATTAGCCTAACGCTTAGTGTAATCGCGACTTTGGGTTTTGCAGGTGACAAAACCAAATCGAATGCCAACGAACTGCCTATCATCACCATTGCCAATAAACCTATATCGGTTTCAGAATTCAAATATGTGTACAATAAAAACAACGCCAATTCTCCAGATGCTTACTCTGAAAAAAGCATCAGAGAATACCTAGAATTGTATGTAAAGTTTAGATTGAAGGTAAAAGAAGCCGAAGCTTTGGGCATGGATACCACCAAATCATTTAATAATGAGCTGAATGGCTACAAAAAACAGCTGGCACAACCTTATTTGACTGAAAAAAGTGTTACCGAAAATCTGATAAAAGAAGCTTACGATCGCCTAAAAGATGAAGTGAAAGCATCACATATATTAATACGTGTGGCGGCTGATGCCGACCCCAAAGATACGCTAACTGCTTTCAATAAATTGATGGACATCAATAAAAAATTGATGGCGGGCCAAGATTTTGAAACATTGGCGAAAGAATATTCCGAAGACCCATCTGCCAAAACAAATGGCGGCAATTTGGGCTATTTCACCTCGTTACAAATGGTTTACCCATTTGAAGATGCAGCCTACAAAACCCCACTCGGGCAAGTTTCGAAGCCACTCCGCACCAAGTTCGGCTACCATTTATTGAAAGTTTATGATAAAAGAAAAGCACAAGGTGAAGTAAAAGTAGCACATATAATGATTCGCTATGCAGGCGGCACAAGCCCAGAAGATTCGGTTTCTGCGGTATCTCGCATCAATGAAATTGCTAAAAAATTGAAAGAGGGGCAATCTTGGGAAGTGCTTTGCAACGAGTTTTCTGAAGACAATAATTCAAAAGTAAAAGGTGGCGAATTACCCGTATTTTCTACAGGCAATATGATACCAAGTTTTGAGGATGCCGCTTTTAAACTCAACGCGATTGGCGAAGTAAGTGCAGTTTCTCAGACACCTTATGGCTTTCACCTTATCAAGCTGATAGAAAAAAAACCTATTGCTAAATACGAAGAAATGCTGCCAACTTTAAAAACAAAAGTATCCAAAGATAGCCGTTCAGATTTAAGCAAAATTTACCTTATTAACAGATTGAAAAAGGAAAATAAGTTTACAGAAAATACAAAAGCACTTACTTATGCCTATTCAAAAGCAGATACAAATTTGACAAAAGCCAAGTTTCAATACGACAAGTCGTTGAAAACCAACAACCAAACATTATTTACAATCAAAGGCACTAAATATAAGGTGATCGATTTCTTTGAATATCTAAAGGCAAAGCAAAAAAATAAAGGCACTGCCACACCTTCATTTTACATGAGCCAATTGTACAAAGAATATGTAAATGAATCTTTATTGGCTTATGAAGAAGCAAATCTCAACACAAAATACGAAGATTATAAAATGTTGGTGAAAGAATACAGAGATGGGATATTACTCTTTTCGTTGATGGATACAAAAGTGTGGACAAAAGCCATTGAAGATACTGCTGGCTTAAGATCATTTTTCAGCCTCAATGGCGAAAAATATATGTGGGGCAAAAGAGCCGTAGCTACTCTCTACAATTGCAAAGACAAAGCAACTTTTGAGTTGTTGAAATCAAAGCTAGGTTCAAAATATTATGAAGTCGCTTCTGAAAAAGAAGAAAAAATATTGTACGGCAAAGCAGCCTCAGACTTAAAAGGCGATGCAGTCAAAAAAGCAGATGAAATTGTCAATATATTGGGAAGAGATAAAAATTATGTGGTAGAATTGTCAGCATCTGCCGAAATTGGAGAGGTGACTACCAAAACAGCACCATCAAAACAAAGATTAGAGGCTTTGGTGAAATACCTAGGTTCAAAAGGCATAGATAAAGCTAGAATTTTGGTCAAAGATGAAGGCCTTAAAAAAGTGACGAAAGGCACAAATTACAAGGTTGTGAAAGTGAAATATTTTTCTACTTCAATTACTGCCCTCGAGCGATCGCTCAACGAAAGACAACCACTTTCGCTTCAAATCAAAGAAAATAAATTTCAAAAAGGTGATGATGCTATAGTTGACTCGATCGATTGGAAAATTGGCCAAACTGAAATCAATAAAAATGATAGATTTTATTTGGTAGATATAAAGGAAATTATTGATCCAAAAATGAAGACTTTAGATGAGGCGAAAGGTTTGGTAATTTCAGATTACCAAAATTTCTTAGAAAAGAATTGGGTAGAAGGATTGAAAACCAAGTATGTAGTTTCTATTAATGAACCCGAAGTTCAGAAATTGATTAAGAAATAAACCAGTAAAAAATTCGTTGTACGATAGCGTAGGTAACACTGCGCTATCTTCATTTTATGGCCATACTAAAATTATTTTGTTTTTTTTGTTTAATCCTTTTTTTAGGTGCCTGCAATACACAAAAGGCCGAAAAAGACGATCTTTTAGCTCGCTATCGTGCCAAGAATCTCTATTTGTCAGATTTGAAAGGGACGTTTCCAAATGCAAATTCCAAGATCGATAGCAATATTATCATTCAAAATTATACTGATAAATGGATAAAGAACCAAGTGTTTTTGGAGGAAGCTCTCGATTCTAAAGTATTGGAATTGGATGAAATCGAAGCCAAAGTACAGGAATATAGAAATGCACTTATTGTCTACGAATATCAAAAAAAGGTAATCAGCCAAAAGCTAGATACTGTCATCCTGCCATTGGAATATGAAAATTTTTACAAACTACATGAGAAAGATTTTGGGCTCAAACAAAATATTGTGAAAGGTTTGGTGATAAAAAGTAAAGCAAACAGCAATGAACTGTTAAAACTTTTTAAAGAGATAAAACGAATAAACGATTGCCAGAAATCTGAAAAATCAATACGAGTTTTTTGCAATCAATTTGCCGAAAGCAGCAACATACAGATAAATAGTTGGGTAGCTTTTGATGCACTCGTAAAATCTTCTCCTTTTAATAAAATTCAAAATAAAACAGATTGGCTCTCGCGTAACAATATTGCCCTAGTTCGTGAAGATGACAACACCTTTTTAATCAAAATCTGCGATTGTAAACTTGAAAATCGCATTTCGCCAATTGATTATGTAAAAGAACAGATAAAAAGCATAATTTTGAACTCCAGAAAGGTGAAAATTTTGGAAGAGTACGAAGAAGAAATTTATAAAAAAGCCCTTAGTGAAAAAGAAATTGAAAAATTTAATTAGAAACAATAGAACTAGATCAAAAAATATCCTTTCAGCAGCGTTCCTAGCAATGTTTAATATTGCTTTTGTTAATTCTGCCAATTGCCAAGCGCCTACAAATGGCATAGTCCTCGACAAAGTAATCGCAAAGGTCGACAACCATATTTTGCTAAAATCCGAATATGATGTAGCTTACTTGCAAGCCATTCAAAACGACAAAGATTTTGATTTTAAAATTTCTGGCTGTAAAGTTTTAGAGCAAGTTCTTACCAATAAATTGCTGCTGGCCAAGGCCGACCTCGACTCTGTGGTGGTAGATGATAAAGTAATAGAAAACGAAATGAACAGAAGAATGGAGTACTTCATTTCGCAAATTGGCTCAAAAGAGAAACTGGAAGCATATTACAACAAATCGGTTAATGCTTTAAAAGCAGACTTGCGTAGGCAAGTAAAGGAGCAAATGGTGATTCAGAAAATGCAAGATAATATCACTGGCAAAACAAAAGTGACACCTGGCGAAGTGAAAAAGTTTTTTTCAGAAATACCCACCGATAGTTTGCCGCTCATCCCTAGAGAATTAGAAATTGGACATATTGTAAAATTGCCAATCGTAAATCGTGATCAAAAAAAGCAAACAAGGGAAAAACTTGAGCGAATAAGAAAATTGATCGTAGACGATGGTGAGAGTTTTCAAAAGTTGGCAAAAGAATACTCTGAAGACCCCGGTTCGGCCAGCAGAAACGGTGAGTTGGGCTATTTCAAAAAAGGAGATTTGGTGCCAGAGTACGAGGCTGCATCTATGAAATTGAAAGTGGGCGATATTTCGCCAGTCATCGAAAGTATGTTTGGTTTTCATATTATTCAATTGATAGAACGCAGAGGCAATGAATACAATACAAGGCATATTTTATTGAAGCCTATTTCTTCAGAAGCTGATGTAGAGTCTTCTGCCCGATTTCTCGATACGCTAAAGAATAAGATAGTAAAAGACAGCATTAGTTTTCCAAAAGCGGCCAAAGAAAATACCGATGATAAAGCAACCAAAGAAACAGGTGGAATGTTGATGGATCAGCAGGGCTCAACCAAAATGGCCGCAGAAAATATAGATCCAGCCCTTTATTTGATGCTGGATACTATGAAAGTGGGCAGTATTTCGAAACCTATTCCTTATCGAACAGAAGATGGTAAAGATGCATACAGAATTGTATATTTAAAATCGGTGACACCACCACATCAAGCCAATTTAAAAGACGATTACCAGAAAATTCAAGCCTCTAGTATTCAGGTGAAAAAGAATAAACTGATAAATGGTTGGTTCAATAAAGTAAAATCAGAGGTCTTTTTGGATATTGACCCAGAATACAAAGACTGCGAAATTTTGAAGGGTTTGAATTGAGATTAAGGGCAGCACTTGATTAGTTCTGCCTTTCATTTTTTTACATTACCTACCACATTAACCCTTGTACCGACAAAGTTTGATCGCGTAGTTCTAAATTATTTTCGCAATAATTCACAAAAGAGCCAAAGAGGCACAAACACTTACAACCATCGTAGCGATGGCAAAATCAAATATGGGTTCGTATGTCTGATGTCAATACTAAAACTCACCCATCTACTCCCTTCGGAAAAGAATAATGAAATAGTACAACTACAAATATTTAAAAATATGGGACGTGTTGTTTTTCAAAACAAAAATAAATCCCCATAATTTTCAAAACTAAAGGCTTTTGGCCTATTTTACGATGTTAATCGGATTGCAGTAAATAAAGAACAAATATTTTTGACCAGAATACCTTTTTAACTCCATTACCGATAAAATAAATTTTCTATCAACTCGTTGCCAAATTAATTCTTTGCTGCCTCAGAAAATACAATCGTTCTTACCCCCTAAGATCATAATTAAGTACATAACTAGATCTCAACTGGATAAATTTTAGTAAGTTGTATAAATATCGCACGTTATTAATGCTTTTGAAATTTGTGAGAGATGAATTTTGCCAATTCTTCAAATGCGCTTAAGCCAAATTTCATTTTCAGTAGCAAAACAAATACAATCAATAACAGCAGTAGGTAGCCTAGTATCAATGCCAATATTTCTTGTCGCATTGTCTTTTTACTGGCTTTTATGTAGTGGTTCATAAATTTTTCCGATAAACTGAAAATCACGTTGTACAAAGGCAGAAACAATATAATCTGCAGAGCCATCCCTATCAATACATCGTAATATGGGTTGTTGGTCGAACGCACGATTGGCAACAAAAACATCACAAAATCATAACAAACTTTTGTGATTAAGACGGCCGAAGAGAAAATGATAAAGTTGATGAAGTGCTTTTTCAAAGTATGTCAATTTATGGATAAATTACCAATCTTTACTTTTAATAACGGTCTTTTCTGCCGTATCTGCAATTGGGGTATTGAATTTTACTATTTCAGATTTTAAGTTCGATATCTGCTTCCCAATATGTTCTTTTACCGTCAATTTATGATTATTCCAAGCTGTCTGGTAACCAGGATATTTTTCCTTTTCGAAAGGTCGATAGCTTCCTTTTACAGGTTTATATTGAAAATCTTTCCTATCTTGCTGGTAATATTGAAATATGAAATCGGTAAAGGTATATCGATACTTTCTGTCTTTTATATCAAGAATGATTTTGTATGTCAATCGGCCATGTGGCATTTTGGTAATGATGGAAGGGACATATAGCATCAGACTAGTTTCCGCCTCAATAGTACCAAATAGCTGATTATCAAATAAAATATTGTCTTTTTTATCATTCAGAGCGTTTTTAACCCAGTTCAAACCGTTTTTCCATAAAGTATCGCGTGGTACAGAATCGCAAATTACTACTTCATAAAATATTATTTTACCATTTTCATCCTTTTGAAACTTCACCGTTTCCTTGCTTTGCTTTCTGAAAGAAACCGAAAGTTGGGCTTCGCAAACACTGGTAAAAAAAAGAATAAAAATAAGGTGATTTATTTGTCTCCTTAAAATAGAGGAAAATTGCATAATTTTGCGTTTATGTAATGAAAAAAAAGCTGACAATAGACAAATTTACTCGCTTATCTTCAAAATAGCATCACCTAATCAGTTTATTATATAGCGTACTACTTTGCATTAATCGTATTTCAGCCAACACTATAGATTTGTATCAAATTTAAATAATTATGAAGAAAATGTTTAGAATTTTTTTAGAATTTAATAAAGCTGACGAGCATCTGCATGCCCTAAAAAAAGAAAAGGCAGTTGCAAAAACAAAAGGCAAAAAAAATATCACTCCCGAAGACGATAATTTAGGAGATTTGATTTCAAAAATTAGCCAATAGTTTCTTAGTATGTATTAAAATTTAGATTCTTCTGCATACCTGGTTCTTTATTTTGCACTATTGGAAACAAACATCGAATTCGAAATTGTTTAGGTTGGAGTTATCATAAAAAGATAAAAATATTTTTAGCTGGTGTACAATTCGCTACTATTTTTGCAATACAACTTTTTGAAATGCACATTAAAATAGGAACTCGAGGCAGCAAGCTGGCACTTTGGCAAGCGTATTTTGTAGAAAAGCAACTTCAAAAAATGGGTATTTCCACCTCCATCGTTGAAATATCTACGAAAGGAGATAAAATTTTAGATGTTTCTCTGGCGAAAATAGGAAGTAAGGGTCTTTTTACTGAAGAATTGGAAGAAATGCTCAGAAATGGCACAATCGATATTGCGGTGCACAGCGCCAAAGATGTGCAATCTACCCTTGCTGATGATTTGGAATTGATTGCTTTTACCGAAAGAGAAGAGGCAAATGATGTGTTGGTGGCCCTAAGGCCAGTGGATTTGAACAGTTTGGTTGGCAAGATCGCTATCGGGACTTCATCTACCCGTAGAAGTGCTTTTTTGCGACATTATTACCCTCATTTGCAAATTGTTGATATGCGTGGCAATTTGCAGACTAGGTTTGAGAAGTTGAAAAATGGTGCTTGCGATGCCATGATTTTGGCCTTTGCTGGAGTTCATCGATTGAATTTCGACAATTTCATAGTACAAAAGTTGCCTTTCGACAATTTTACACCACCGGTAGGGCAAGGCTGTATTGGTGTAGAGTGTAGCAGATTGCTAGATGAAGACCTAAAAAACTTGGTGATTAAAGCCATAAATCATTCGCCAACAGCACAGTGCATAAGAATCGAACGAGATTTTTTAAAAACGATGCAAGGTGGCTGTAGTGTGCCTACTTTTGGCTATGCAAACTACGCCAATGCCAATGAAATTGATTTCCGGGCGGGCATCATAAGTTTGGATGGCTCTAAAATAGTGCGAGAATTCGCTCAATTTCCTTTGATTGAAGCCGAACATGCAGGTGAAGCAATGGCTAAAAAAGTATTGGCAATGGGCGGTAAAGAAATATTAGAAACCATCAAGAAAACGCAACAATAGTATGTTTACAGCCTTCTTACATCTAAAATTAACATCATTAATGAAAAAACACATCATTTGGGCCTTTGCGATACTTTTCGCTGGTAATATTCAATCGCAAAACTTCGTAAAACTAAAATCGAAGAAAGATTATTTAGTTACAATCAGCACGCAGATTGGCGATGTTAATTTGATATTATTCAACGAAACGCCTCTACACAAAGAAAATTTCTTAAAATTGACGAAGGCTAAGTTTTATGACAGCACTACGTTTCATCGTATCATTAAAAATTTTATGATACAGGGAGGCGACCCAAATTCTAAAGACCGCGACCCCAACAACGATGGCATGGGCGGCACAAAATACACGATTCCAGCTGAATTCAATCCCAAATTTACACATAATTTGGGCGCATTATCGGCCGCTCGCTTGGGCGATGAGGTAAATCCGAAGAAGGAATCGAGTGGTTGCCAATTTTATATTGTCGAAAATGCAGCTGGCACACACTTTCTAGATAATAATTATACTGTTTTTGGACAAGTGATAAATGGAATAGAAGTGGTGCAAAAAATAGCCGAACAGCCTAAAGATGGACGAGATCGACCAACAAATAGCATTTTCATGAAAGTGACTTTTAAGAAAATGAGCAAGAAGAAGATTGCCAAAAAGTACAATTACAAATATTAAACACGAATAAAAACTTTAAAGTCAAAATTCCAAAACCATTGCAAAGGAGGCAGTGGCTTTGGAATTGATGTTTACAGAGGTGCTTACTTATCCTTATAAATTACGATCAGGGCAACACCTGCCACTGCCAGTAGCACGCCAGTGATAGGCGACCAATAAATAGGCGTTTTTTCATCAGCCGAAATTTCAACCGAACCAATATCTACTACTTTTTTCTTGGTAACCAAATCGAAACCAGTGAAACTAGCCATTACCAGGCCTAATACGAGCAAAAAAATTCCTGCAATTTTCATTTTTTTATCAGTTTACATTTCAAAATGTAATTACTAAAAATATCGAGCCACGGCAATTGGCATTGTTTATTTCGTTGAAAATTTCATCAAGTAGTGGCGCTTTTAGCAACCTCAAAAAAGATTTTGTGTGTTGGGAATCTATTCGTCATGCTCTAGATTATTTCCCTAAGTAATCTAGATGCACCTTCTGCCTAACATTACAGTCTACATCGATGCATAGTCAAGAGCATGGCATGGTATTGGTAAAGATCGAATTGTAAATAACAAAAATCATAACTTATGAAATCTAAAATCACAAAAATCGCTTTATTCACCTGCTTGGTAGGAACAATGGCAGGTTTTGCCCAAAACCAAGATGGCTTGTCTGACAGTGTAAAACGCAGAGGTGCGAGCACTTTAATAAAAAGAAAAAATGTAATCAATGTCAATTTAAGTTCTATGCTTATTTCTCATTATGGCATTTCGTACGAAAGGGCGCTGACCGATAAAATTTCAGTACGTTTGTATGGCGATGTAGCTTCGGCCAATTATGTGATTCAAGATTATGACATTAAAATGGCTGGATTTGGCATAGTGCCCGAATTTAGATATTATGTGAGTAAATCGGGGGCTCCGTACAATTACTTTATTGGGTTGTATGGCGTTATTCGCAAATACACAATCGATGGTTCTTTCATAGATGATGGCAAAAAATACACTGGTAATGGCGATTTGAGCTACTATGGTTTTGGATTTGTAAATGGCCCACAATTTATTATCGGCAACAGAATCGTACTTGCCATTCCGTTTGGCATATCGTTTGGTGGGGGCAATACTTCGGGCAATTTCTCGTATGTGGATGCCACTAATCCAACACTTAACGAATCAAAATCGACTAGAATTCCATTTATAGGTGGTTCTGCAGTAATGCCTAGATTTGGAATCGAATTGGGCATAGCATTTTAATTTTACCTTGCAAACGACAATAAAAAGGAGCTAATTAGCTCTTTTTTATTGTCAAATTTCATCAATCAATACCATGTTGGAAGAACTGTTTACAGGAAAAGCTTTGATAAGTTTACTTTCCTTGACATTATTAGAAATAGTGTTGGGCATCGACAACGTAATTTTTATTTCGATATTGGCCGGGAAACTGCCTGCTAAAGACCAGGCAAAAGCCCGAAATCTTGGCATTTCTCTATCTCTTGTTACACGAATTTTATTGCTTCTTGGCATTTCTTGGATTATCGGATTAAAGCAAACGTTATTTACCATCTTCGATCTCGATATTTCTGGCAAAGATTTGA
This sequence comes from Cytophagales bacterium, assembly GCA_046152935.1. Classification (GTDB taxonomy): domain Bacteria; phylum Bacteroidota; class Bacteroidia; order Cytophagales; family UBA9547; genus CAZMFZ01. Next base: position 7,914 of record JBJXGB010000126.1, on the reverse strand, counting down.
TACTATTGTGTGGAGGTTTATTCTTAATTGCTAAAAGTACAACTGAAATACATGGAAAGCTAGAGGGTGAAAGTTTTGCAAAATCAACTCAAAAGCAGGGCGTAGTTTCATTTCGCTCGGTAATTGTGCAAATAATATTGCTAGATATGGTATTTTCATTCGACTCGATATTGACTGCCGTTGGCATTGCAGATCAAATATTGGTGATGATTGTAGCAATTGGCATTGCGATGGCAATAATGCTTGGCTTTTCAAAACCTATCAGCGATTTTATTGCTCGACATCCGACAATGAAAATGCTAGCTCTTTCCTTTTTGATCTTAATTGGAGTGCTTTTAGTGGTTGAATCTTTACATGCGCACATCGACAAAGGCTATGTATATTTTGCAATGGCGTTCGCTTTGGGCGTGGAGACATTGAACCTTAATTTAAGGAAAAAATCAACAGCGGTACAGATAAAATAGCTTTTGCTTTGCCAAAATGAAGCTTTTTAGCAAGCACGATTGAAAATGTTTTCAGAAAGTATGTTGCTGCCACACCAAAAACAGAGACTTACTTTGTATGCTGCTATGGATGCATTTGTACTTATTGCCTTCATTATCGCTCTCTGTTGGCTTTTGCACTGAGTCGCCATTTTTGTCGTTGTTAAAAAATGAGGCGTTAGTTATATTTATATGCTTGGTCGGCTCTGTACATTTAAAAATTCGACTATTTCAGGCTAATCATATTCGTAAAAAAGCACTTTCAATGTCTTCTCCCACTTTTTTTTCTTTTGCGCGATTTTTCTTCTTTGGGCAAATCGGTAGGGTTTTCGACTACTAAATTTCCATTTTCATCAAATTCTTCCCAAATACCCTCTGGAATTCCTTGTTTGTAAAGCCCTTTTCGTTTGAGTTTTCCATTGACATGAAAACTAACAGAAGCTCCGTCATACACGCCATTTTTGAAAATAATCGAGCGAGACAATTTTCCAGTGGGGTAAAATTCTCTCATTTCACCTTCTTGAATTCCGTCTTTCCATGTCTCTAATTTTTCAACAGTGCCGTTATCGAAATTAAAGTATTTCCACTCTCCGTGTTGTTTTCCGTGATAGAAACTGCCCTCAGAGTTCATTTTTCCAGTATTGAAATAGAAATGCCAAGGCCCTTGTTTCAAACTGTCTTTTGCACTGACGCAACCTTCAGATTTTAGCTTTCCATTTGTATAAAAACTAGTTTTGAACTGTGCAATTGAAACATTTATTGCCAAAAAAAATAACATAAATACCAACAATTGCTGACAAAGCCTACTATAATATATCATACTTGAAAATGGGATCAAGATCTGCCAATTCATCCATCATACAGTTCAGATCGTTGATTAAGCCTGTTTCTAGCTCGTAAACCCATCCATGTATTTGTACTTCTCTGTTTTTCCAAGCTCTCTGAATAATAGAAGTTTCAGCCAAGTTACTCACTTGTTCTATTACATTCAGTTCGATTAATCTTCTAGCACGTTGTTGGAAATCTTGGATATTTCTCAGTTCTTCTTTGTGTTTAAAAAATACTTCGCGGATATTTCTAAGCCAATTATTTACCAATCCACGGTCGGTATTGTCCATAGAAGCTAGCACCCCACCGCAGCCATAATGCCCGCAAACAATTACGTGTTTCACCTTCAATACCTCAACTGCATATTGCAATACGCTCAACAAATTCAAATCTGTATGCACCACCATATTGGCAATATTTCTATGCACAAATATCTCTCCTTTGTCCGTTTGGGTAATTTCACTTGGATGCACACGGCTATCTGAGCAGCCAATCCACAAAAAAGTAGGAGATTGTCCAATGGCATGCCTAGTGAAATAAGTAGGATCTTCTTTGAGCTTTTCATCAACGAAACTTCTATTTCCCTTCAGCAATTCATCGTATAAAATTTGATTGTTCAATGACATATTAATTTGGTTACTGTTTTACAAAGTTAGGGAATAAATATTTAAGGATTTTCCAGATTAAAATCTTTGATATCGACAATTTTACCTTTTTCGTTGTAAAAAAACCACTTGCCGAGCATTAGGTCGTTTTCGTAGTTTCCTTCTGAATCGATCATTCCAGCCTCTGTATAATATTTCCACCAACCATTTTTTTTCCCATCAACAAAATTACCAATAGAAGCCAAGGTTCCTTTTTCATCAAAATATTTCCAAGTGCCTATCAAGGAGCCATTTTTTACATTTCCTTCAGCTGCTTTTTTCCCATTTAAGTGGTAGGAGATTCTACTCCCATTGCCATTTTTCAGGCTTCCTTTTGTGTATTTTTTGCCTTTCAGGCTAAAATCTGTGGCATTCATTAGTTTTCCCAATTGCCAAAATTCTGTTTGCAAAGTATCGCCAGTAGGGGCTAAAGAAATCCAATTGCCATGCTCCTTGCCAGCTAAATAGGTTCCAATAGCTTCTAAATAGCCATCGATCGCATAATTACTCCAAATTCCATGCTCCAAGCCTTCAATAAATAGCCCTGCTTTGGCAATATTTCCGTTTGCGTGAAAAATTTTCCATAAGCCTTTTTCAAGTCCATTCTCAAAATCGCCCTCCATTTGCACATCACCATTAGGGAAATAACCGTACCAATGTCCTGTTTTTTTTCCATCTGCAAAATTTCCCTTCGATGACAGTATAGAATCACGGTAGTATTCCAACCACTCACCTTGCTTCTTACCTTTTTGATATTTACCAGCAGAAGCCAATTCCCCACCTTCATAAAACTCAAACCAGCTCCCATCGGGTTGTCCATTTTTATAAAACCCATCTGAAAGCGATTTGCCGTTCTCATAAAATTCCCACCAAAGGCTATCTTCCAGCCCATTTTTGTAAAAACCCTGCTGTTTTAAAGCCCCTGATTGGTAAAATTCAGAATATTCACCCTCCAACTTTCCTAGAGTGTAGTGGGCGATGGTTTTAAAATAACCATTGTTAAAATATTCAAATCTGTGGCCATCTATGCTGCCGTTTGTAAATTGCATTTCAGATTGCCTTTTTTCATTTGGGTAATAAATGGTAGAAATGCCGTTTAATATGCCGTTTTGGTATTGGTGTTCGGCAAATCGTGTACCTTCGGGATGAAAGTATATCAATCGCGATCCTTTGCCATTTGTCAAAGTTCCTTTCGGCTTTTCTCTTCCTCTTTCATCAGTATAAGTACTAATTTCCATCAATTTAGAGCTATCTCTTATTTCTGTTTGTCGCAACTTACCATTTTCGTGATAAAATTTAGATTCACCTTGCATCAAACCATTATTGTACTTTTTCTGGGAAATTAATCTGCCCGAAGCATTGAAACTACTCCACAAGCCTGTTTCCTTTCCATTGTCAAAGTAGCCAATCAGTGACGGACTACCATTTTGAGCAAACTCTTTCCATTCGCCAGCTTCTGACCCCTTTCTGAAAAAAGCGATTGTTTGCAGTTTACCAGATTCGTAATAATGCAGGGCTTTTCCATCCAAAGTATCGTTTGTATATTGCTTAATAAATTTCAGCTTTCCAGAGGGATAGTAACTTTTGGCATCACCTTGTTTCTTATTATTTGAATAATTACATTCAAAATTCAATACGCCATCTTGAAAAAACAACTCATATTTCCCGTATAAGCTGCCATTTTTGAAGTTAGATTTTCGTTTTGACAAGCCATTTTCAAAATATTCGTTCCAAATGCCATTAGCAGTGTCATTTAAGTACTGTGCTTCGAGCTTAATTTGAGTCGATAAATAATATTCTTTCCACAAACCATTTTTTTTACCCTCGATTTTCATGCCTTCTGCTTTGAGAATATGTGTAGAATCGAAAAAAAACTGGGTGTGTTGGGCTTGAATCGGTAGGAAAAAGGTAGGCGTGAGCACTAAAGCAAGTAGATAATTTTTTAAAAGCATTTTATGGAGCACTTTTAGATCGACATTCATTTATACGAACATACTATAAATAATGGCAAAATCTGAAAACTTTTAGGTGCAGTGCGACTAGGAATCATTTGTTTATTTGCATTATTGAAGGCAAAAACTGGCTTCGGCTGGAATTATTTTTTAGACAGGAAATCAAGCATTTCAACTCTTTAAAATGGTATTGTTGAATGCTTTAAAAGTTTTCCATTTTTTGTACGAGCAGTAAAAAAATCACTCCCGTTTACCTTGTTTGAGCGTCAAAAACAAGCTGTTGCAGGTTACCAGCAATTCTGCCTTTTTTATTCAGTAAAAAATTACAAAAAACATTTATGCAGCTAAAATCTTAGGCCGATAATTTCTTTTGCAATGAAAGAAAATCGGTTGGCAATTCTATTTCATCGTCATCGTCTGTATCGTTGATAATCTCGTGCATGCTTCCTTTTTTACTATCTGTATAATAAACTAAACTCCATTCTCCATTGAAATCTTCGACCAATGCACTTAACGATTCTACCCAATCGCCTGAATTTAGGTACTCAATTTCGCCATACATCTTAATTGCTGGCTGGTGTATGTGCCCGCAAATGATACCAGTACAGTTTTTTGCTTTTGCAAACTCTACCAACTTCTCTTCATAATCTGAAATGTAAGAAACCGCCTGCTTTACCTTTGCCTTGATGGCAGCCGAAAGCGAATAATAAGGCAATCCTCTTGAAGCACGGTATTCGTTGTATATTCTATTCAACCACAGCAAAAAAGTGTAGCCAATATCGCCCAATTTGGCAAGCCATGCCATTTGAGAAGTTACAGAATCAAAAATATCGCCATGCGTTACCAAATACTTCTTACCGTTCGCCCCTTCGTATATCCAATCTAACACAATATGCAAATTGCCGATCCGCATGGGTAGAAATTGCTCCAAAAAATCATCGTGATTGCCTCTCAAATAAATGACCTTTGTATCGTACTCTGAAATCATTTTCAGCACACGTTGCATAAACTTAGTATGTTTTCGCTTCCACTCACCTGACTTTTTTAGCTGCCAGCCATCAATAATATCACCATTGAGTATAAGTGTATCGGAGGTATTCATTTTCAAAAAACGCGATACTTCTTTCGCCTTCGAGCCTTTAGTACCAAGGTGAATATCTGAAAGAACAATCGTGCGGTAATGATTTTGGGTGTTCATTGTATATAAGTATTCTAAATTATTGCAAGTTACTTATAAGCCGTATTTCTAATGTTAAGCGATTATTAATTTATCATATTGGTATTATTTGACAATGTAAAACACGGGATTTGTGGATAAATAAAGCTTAAAAAATTAAATAGGGCTTTAAAATAAATTGTTATTGTCATTTGAATAAAAATTCATAATTTTTGCGCTATTATCTGTAACGTTTTTATCAACCATCCAAAACCCCCTTTTAAAATGAGCTATATTGAAGATATCGTAGCCCGTCAAATTTTTGATTCTCGTGGAAACCCTACTATTGAAGTAGATGTTTATACCGAAAACGGTTGCATGGGACGTGCTGCTGTACCATCTGGTGCCTCTACAGGTGCTCACGAAGCTGTAGAATTGCGTGACAATGACAAGAAAAAATATGGCGGAAAAAGCGTATTTAAGGCCATTGAAAATGTTGAAAAAATAGCGAATGAATTGATGGGTGCTGATGTTTTCGATCAGAATGCCATTGATAAATTGATGATCGAATTAGATGGCACTGATAACAAGAGCAAATTGGGAGCCAATGCTATTTTAGGCGTGTCGCTTGCTGTTGCTAAAGCTGCTGCTGAGGAATCTGGCATGCCATTGTATCGCTACATTGGCGGTGTAAGTGCCAATACGATGCCTATTCCGATGATGAACATTCTCAATGGAGGTGCTCACGCAGACAATGGAATTGATTTTCAGGAGTTTATGATTATGCCTACCAAAGCAGAATCGTTCACTGAAGCCATGAGAATTGGTTCTGAAATTTTCCATACTTTGAAAGGTGTGTTAAAAAAGAAGGGTTACGCTACAAATGTGGGCGATGAAGGTGGTTTTGCACCCAATATCAAAGACAATGTAGAGGCTGCTGATATCATTATGAAAGCCATTGAAGAAGCTGGTTTCAAACCAGGTAAAGATGTATTTATGGCTATGGATGCCGCCACCTCCGAGTTTTACGATGCTGATAAAAAATTGTATACTTTTAAAAAATCGGATGGTAAATCGTTTACTTCCGATCAAATGGTAGAATATTGGAAAGGTTGGGTAGAAAAATATCCGATTATTTCTATTGAAGATGGCATGGCTGAAGATGATTGGGATGGTTGGAAAAAACTTACCGAAGTAATAGGCTCGAAATGCCAATTGGTAGGTGACGATTTGTTTGTGACCAATGTAAAACGCTTGAAAAAAGGCATCGATCAAGGCATTGCAAATTCAATTTTGATCAAAGTAAACCAAATAGGAACGCTTACAGAAACGATTGATGCTGTAAATATGGCAAAACGCAACGGATACACGGCAATTATGAGCCACCGTTCGGGCGAAACAGAAGATGCAACAATTGCCGATTTAGCTGTGGCTTTGAATACCGGCCAGATCAAAACTGGTTCTATTTCTCGTTCAGATCGTATGGCTAAATACAACCAATTGCTGAGGATTGAGCAAGAATTGGGCGAAATTGCTTTCTATCCAAATAAATTGAAATACTAATTGAATAGCCCCTAGCGGAAGCTAGGGGCTAATTGAATTGTCTTCGCTATCTGAAGTTAGAGTCAATTGATTAGAGAAGTATTTCACTAGATTTCTGCTTTTTTTAATTTTTTATCTCAACAGCTGGCATGCCAAATACAGTTTGTCTTGCTTTTACAGAGCTCATTACTACTGATCCAGCCCCTACCCTAGCCCCTTTGCCAATAGTGACGCCCGAAATAATGGTAACGCCCGAGCCAATAAACGCACCATCTTCAATCACAACGCCCGAGTTGATAACAGCACCAGCTCCGATCTGCACAAAATCGCCAATTTTACAATCGTAGTCTACCACCGAGTTGGTATTTACTACATTATGGCTTCCCAATTTTACATTTGCTTGGATCGAGGAACCTGCACTTATCAAATTTCCGTGCCCGATCTCGGCCAATTTTGACACATAGGCCTTGGCATGAATGCCATTTACTGGCATCACTTTTCGTGTTTCCAACAAAAATTCTGTTATCGATTCTTTGGCCTTTTGGTTTTCAATGGCTACAAAAGCATCGCATTTCTTGCCAATAAGCTTAGTGAAACCTTCATCTTCGGTACTGCCAAGTATAGAAATGGCATTTATTTCTTGTCCATGCAATTTTGTATCATCGTCCAAAAAGCCGTATACCAGCACATTATTGCTCTGAAATATTTCCAAGGCTGCCAAACCAATGCCTTTTGCTCCAAAAATTATGATTGGGTTTTCCATGTATTTATTATTTGATGCAAATTTAGCCTTCAATAGTTGAAAACCAATGGCAATTGATAAGTGCTGGTTTGAAGTGAAAAAATCCTACAAAAAGTTTGTCCACAGAAAATTGCTTTTAGAATAGTTTTTCCAAAATTTTGTTATTTCAAATATTAGGATCAAACTAACTATTGGGAAGATCATCAAGCTCAATTTTAGCTTTATTGGTCTCTAAAGTTTCGGCTTTTAGCTTCATTCTTAGCAATGCAAATAAACTCATGTAAAGATTTGCAATCCACACCAATGAAAAAAAGGCAATGAAATAGCCTCTCCAATCTACAAATACCAATTTATATGATGTAATTAGCAATATGATCGCCACTACGTAATGGCTAAAGCAGTATTCGCAGGTGAAAACATAAAAAAAATTTCTTGACAACACACTTTTTCTGTTCAGACTGTTTTGAATACAATATTCCCTAGGTTCACGGAATATTTCTTCGTGGGTTACCGTCCAAGCGATGCAGGCTGCGGGAATTGCCAAAATAAATAGTGAAATTATCTGATC
>JBJXGB010000124.1:0-8665 GCA_046152935.1 Cytophagales bacterium | reverse complement strand
TTTCAGCAATTATATTGCTCATTTTGCCTGTTCTACTTTCTTTTTCTTGCCCCAGGGCTTTTTGGTATAGCTTGCCATGTCATATACGATTAGGCCAACTACCACAAAAAAGACAATAGATATGGCAATAAATACTTTTTGTTTATTAGACATGATCGGAAACTGGTTTGTTTACAGATGCAAATGAATCGACAGCTTTTACTTTATTGGCTAATACAATGGAAATGATGGTGGCTGCAATGGCAAAGTAGCCTACGTAATTATAGTTTACCAATTCGCCAGACACAGGGTTTTTATATACGATCATCCCAGCCAAAAAAGCACCCAAACCCGAAGAAAGTTGCTGAATAGAAGAATTGATACTCATAAAACTACCTCTATTTTGAGGTAAAACTGCGGCCGTTACCATGGTAGAACCAGGAATCATTCGGCCACCAATAAATATAAAGTTTAGTGACGTAACAACCAGAACAATTGCCAAAGGTGTCTGCCCAATACTTGTCAGATAGAGCGTAGGCCCCATCATTAATATGCTCCCGATGGTAAATATTTTGGCTCTTCCGTATCTGTCAGCTAGTTTTCCCGCCAAAGGCGAGGTGAAAATGGTAACAGCACCACCTAATAAATAGACATAAGTAAGGTCATGTTCGGTAAATCCAACATTGGAAACCATGAACGGACTGAGCATGGAAATATACGAAAACTGACTGAGCATCATGAAAACCATGAGCCCCAAAGCCATCAACTGGTTTGGATTTTTGGTGATGCTTAGCACAAAAGTAAATGGGTTGTCTGTGGTAGATTTCAACTTTTGCAGGTGCAAAGTCATGGAAGGTACAAATTGGTAAATGAGAAATAAGACAACTACGCCCAAACCTGCCAGTAATAAAAAGGGCATTTGCCATGTAAAAGTGGTAGCCAAATACAATCCGAAAGGAACTCCCAAGACTGAGGCCAAAGAAAAGGCAGCCATTACAGTGCCCATGGCGGTGGCCCTGCGTTCCAGCGGAATGGCATCGCCAATAATTGACAAAACCAAAGCCCCTAGCAATCCCCCAAAAACGCCCGTCAAAATTCTGGCTGCCAAAAGTAGCACGTACGAGTCGGACAAGCCACACATCAATGTTCCTATGGTAAAACCAGTAAATACAATCATTATGGCTGTTTTTCTGTCAAATTTATCTATAAAAAATGCACCTACGAAACCAAAAATACCTGCACTAAAGGTGTATGAAGAGACTAGAATGCTAAATTCTTGCGGATTAATTGAAAATGTACGCATCAATTGTGGTCCGAGCGGCATCATTATCATGAAATCCATAATATTTGTAAACTGCACGGCAGCCAAAGCCAATAAAAGCAATCTTTCCTTAGTCATATCAAAAACTGGGTTTGGTCGAATCTTAGTAAAATCAAAATTAGGACATTAAAGTTCACGCAACACTTTCAAAGATTTTATTTCACCAAAATTTTCTACATGCGATTGATAAAAATCTAATACCAGATCGATCATCAGCCTGCGCTGGTGTCCATTTATTTGAATGGTATGAATGCCTTCGATCAAGCTCACACATACAAATTTCAAACTATCGTCTTCAAACACATTTATCCAAGAATTTCGATATTGAATCAGTTGCATTTTCAATTCATCGAAACTTTGCGGATGAAAACCCAGATAAGTAGAAAGTTCAAAGAGAAAATGTATATGAAAATTGGTGAAATCTGTGGTTTGCTTGTCGAATGAAATAAGCGATTGGATTAGAAACTCAAAAAGATCAGTATTTGTATCGCCCTCATGGATACATTTTGATAAAATTTCGGTGAGAAAGGTGGCAACGGTTATTTTTTTAAAATCTGAATGAAGCGTAATGTAAATCTGGCTACATTTTATTTCGCTTATGCGATGAATATCTTGCCCATTTTTATAATACACCACCAAATCCAGTAGAGTCAAAGGCTGAAAAAACGCAATTTTGGTGGATGATTTGGCACTGCGAACCCCATTTTGAATATACGTTTGCAAGCCAAACTCTTCTGTATAGATTTTGGCTATGATCGAAGTCTCTTTAAATTTGATATAACTTAGGGCAATTCCTCTGGTTTTGTGCAGCATATTTATGTAAACAAAAAAGCCGCTAAGTGATTTTAGCGGCTTTTTAATTCTTTACCTGTTTTTAATGAGCTATTTCTGAATGTGGTATCGCACCACCACCCAAATTATCGTCATGTTTTTCTTTTTCTAAACGATGTGCTGCAAAATGCGATTCGTGCAATATTCTTTCTACCCAAGCCAACATTAAGGCAGAGATAATGAATACCAAATGGATAACAATTTCGATAATTACGCCATTAAAATTGGCATCCTTAGCCGCTTCGTTGTGAATATCTATAAATGTGCGCAATAAATGCACCCCAGAAATAGAAGCGAGCGATGTAGCCAGTTTTATTTTCAAGATGCCAGCATCCATGTGGTCGAGCCAATGCGGACGATCTTCGTGTTCTGTAAAATCTATTCTGCTGGTAAATATAGAGTAGCCACCAATAATCACGATTATTAACAGGTTCATCACCATCGAAATATCGATCAAACCCAAAATAGACAACATCACATCTACATCAGTAAAATGATTCACTTCATTAGCCAAATGTATCAGTTCTTCAAAAAATTTGTACACGTACAAACCCGTACCAACGATCAAGCCCAAATAAACAGGCATTTGCAACCAACGAGATGCAAAAATGATACTTTCAATAAAATTTTCTCCGCTTTTAATAATAGATGGTTTTGCCATAGTGTTTTATTAATATTTTTTATTACCAAAAAAGTAAAAATAGGTGCTAATTTCCAATACTCCAACGGTTTACAATTATTTCATATTAATAATTGGTGGAATATTGTTTGCCCGTAAACACTCTTTTTAATGGCATAAATTGATTATTATTCAATAAAATAGATACTTTTGCAGCACTTAAATTGGAATTAATAGCAAAGAATGAAAATTTACAAATATTTTGTACTGACACTTATAATTGTATTGGTAGATCAGGCGGTGAAAATGGGCGTTTATTTTTTCATGGAAATGGGACCAAATGGCGAGATAAAATTGGTTGGCGATCTATTCAAATTGCATTACACACTCAATCCTGGTATGGCTTTTGGCTTGGAATTGGGTTCTAGTTACGGAAAATTTTTACTAAGTGGCTTTAGAATTGTGGCCGTTTTTGCCATTGCTTATTATTTGAGAGATATGATTATAAAAAACACACCTACAGGCTTGCTTTGGTGTGTAGCTGCCATACTGGGTGGTGCCATTGGCAATGTGATCGACAGTACTTTTTATGGTGTGTTGATAAATAATGCACCTTATGCTTCGCCCACGCCTTGGTTTCACGGGCAGGTGATCGATATGTTTTATATTGATATTTGGGAAGGTTATTTACCCGACATGATTCCCGTAATTGGTGGCCAATATTATGCGTTTTGGCCTATATTCAACATTGCAGATGCTTCGATATTTATATCTGTAATTGTAATTCTTATTTTTCAAAAACGCTTTTTTGCTGAACCAATCACGGTTGATGACGCACAAAAAGATATCAAAACAGAAATTCATAATTCATAAATCCAAATTAATTTCATGGAACTTTATTTAGATTCGGTCGACTTCAAAGAAATTGAAGAAGCATTCAAATGGGGCTATTTATATGGCCTTACGACTACGCCAACATTTATGCACAAGCATGGCATCACAGATATTGATGGTGCAATCTTGAAACTCTCAAAAATGGTGCCTGTGCTCCACGTAGAGGCCTTGGGCGATACTGCCGAAGATATTTTGAAAGAAGCCAAAAGATTGCTGGCCTTGGGTTTGGACAAAGACAAAACGTATTTTAAAATACCAGTTTCAGCAGAAGGATTAAGAGCTTGTAAATTGTTGAAGGACAATGGCTTACACGTAAATTTGCATTTGGTTTATACGCTAAACCAAGCTTATTTGGCTATGCAAGCAGGTGCAGATTATGTATGCGTGCTTGTTGGTCGCTACCAAGATCAGGGCAATGATCCTTTGGTGTTGATAAACCAATGCTTGGCTGCCATAGATAGATATGGTTATGATTCAAAGGTGATGTTTTCGTCAGTTCGTACAGCAGATCACGTGCGCACAGCTTTCGATATGGGCGTGCATACCGTTACTATTCCTTGGAGTGTAATGAAAAAATTGCCAGACAATCATTTCACCACTGTAGGTACAGATCAGTTTGTAGAACATACAAAATTAATGACCGTGCGCGTGCGAGAAGTAATTCGTGAAGAAAACCCAACGGTGGCGTTGACAGATACCATCCAAGATGCAATCATAAAAATGACAGAATCGAAATTGGGAGCAGTATCTGTATTGCAAGCCAATGGCGATTTGAAAGGTATATTTACAGATGGCGATGTGCGTAGACATTTGAAAGAAAGTGGAAAGGCGTTGCTAGATAAGAAAATGGGCGATTTCACTTATAGTGAGGCGATTACGGTAAGTGCCGATGCCTTGCTTTACGATGCTGTGAATATATTTACAAAGAAACAAGTAGATAACATTATTGTGCTCGACAACAACAAACCAAGCGGAATACTCGATATTCAAGATTTTGTAAAAATGGGCTTGGTTGGCTAAAATCGGGTTTGGCCTCAGCTTGTGTCTTCACCAGCCGAATAGAAATCGAAATATCTCCATAAAAAAGGTTTCGCCCGAAAAGGTGAAACCTTTTTTTGTGTGGCAGTTGAGTAGATGTATCAAAAGGCTTCTATTAAATTGTGTTTCACTTTTTACAAATCAATCGAAGGAAAAATAGTGTATCTTGCTGTATAAATTTTAAAAAAATGAGAGCCATAGATAAAAAAGCAACTTTAAGTATTTTCTTTTTTTTGAATGCCTTATGCTTCATTTCACAAGCCCAACCTTCTCGCTTTAATAATTTAAAATACATAAGTTCAAAAAACGATACCCTTTTGTATCGTTTATTAGAGCCCGATTACAATCCTTCAAGAAAGTACCCTTTGGTAGTTTTTCTACACGGAAGTGGAGAAAGTGGCAGCGATAACAATGCTCAATTAAAATGGGGTGTAATGAATTTTGCAACCGACCAGATGATGATGTCGCACCCGAGTTTTGTTTTGGCTCCACAATGCCCTGCGAATATGGCATGGCCAAATATCACCGATTTGGAAAATCTAGACAATCTTCGCATGAGCGCTAAGCCTTCAAAGCCAATGAAATTGGTTAGAGAATTGATAGCACAATTGGTTAAAAATCAGCCAATTGACACCAACAGAATTTATATTACAGGGGTTTCGCTAGGCGGAATGGGCACATTTGATGCCATGATGCGATATCCAGACTTGTTTGCTGCTGCCGTACCAGTGTGTGGGGCTGGCGATTTAACAAAGGCTTCAACTATCAAACACATTCCTACTTGGATTTTTCACGGTGCTGAAGACGCTGCTGTAGATGTAAAACACACTACTGAAATGATAAATGCATTGCAAAAAGCTGGAGGAAATCCTGGTGTCACTATTTATCCGGAAATTGGTCATTTTTCTTGGTTGGGTGCTTACACCGATCCATTGATGATAGAATGGCTTTATCGACAGCGCAAAAAATAGTATTGAAAGTGTATTGTGCGTGGTTTTATATAATCACTTTGAAAAATCGACACTTCGTTATTTCAAGAATTTTAGTTTCAAAATTTGGAAACTATATTTATCTTTCTGACGTTCATCAAGCTCATTCTATATATGAAGTATTTCGAGATAAAGTTTATGGAGGAAGCAAATGAATTTATTGCGGATTTTGACCCAAAGACTATCAAAAAGATATTTTACAACATTGACCTTGCGCAAGAGACGAATGACCCGAAATTGTTCAAAAAATTACAAAATGACATTTGGGAACTTCGTACAAAATTTGCTAGACTTCAAATTAGGCTACTTGCGTTTTGGGACAAGTCAGACAACAAACAAACATTGGTAATTGCTACCCACGGTTTCATAAAAAAAAATTGACAAAGTGCCAGCAAATGAAATTGACCGCGCAGAAAAATTAAAAGATAAGTATTTTCTAAATAAACCCAAAAAGTAAAAGTATGGCTACCAAAGAAATCAAGACCTATTCACTCTCCGAAATGAAAGACAAGTATATCGGTATAGTAGGAACAGCAGACCGCGATGAATACGAATACGAACTTCGGATGGACGTATTGGGAAAAATGATTAAATCTGCGAGACAAGAACGCCAGTTGACGCAAGAAGAGTTGGGCAGACTTGTTGGAGTACAGAAAGCACAAATTTCAAAACTTGAAAGCAGTGCAAACAGTGCAACTATTAACACTGTTTTGAAAGTTTTCAAGGCATTAAAAGCGGAAATTAATTTTAACGTAAAACTTGAAGACAACTTTGTAAGGCTTGCATAGCACACAAAAAAGTCGAAAACTCAAAAGCACATTCACTTTATAAAAAAGCCAAATTACTTCCGTGTTGTTGCTACACTCCAAAATGAAATTTTACTCTAATCCTGCGCTTTATATTTCTTTCTTATTTTCAGTTTCAGTTTCAAATGCTCAAATCCTCTTAGGGGCCAAATTGGGACTAAGCAATGCTACCGCTACCGTAGACACCCGCAATATTCCCTATACACTCACCGAAAGCCTGAACAGATTTCAATTTGGGCTTGTGTATGACCACAATTTTCACAATCACTTATCGATCCGAACCGAGTTTTTGTATGCCGAAAAAGGCCATGGAGTTACCAAATATTTCGATGCCAAGCAATTTGAGGCCAGAAGTTTGCAAAATAGATCGAGCTGGGAATACCAAACAACGTATTTGGAATTGCCAATCATGCTAAAATGGTTTACGGATGGCAAAAAATTTAAGTTTTATGTGAACGGGGGAATTTATGGTGCATATTGGCTTTCTGCCAAATTCAAGGGCTCGTTTTTTACCACCAATCTTGGCGACATTTATTATTCAAGAAAAGAAACAAATGAAAACTATACTTTCGACAACGATCTAAGCGTTGACAAGCGAAAGGACAACCGTTTTGATTTTGGATTGGTAGCTGGTGTAGGTGTAGCATATAAAATTTCAAAAGGCGAATTTTTTATTGAGGGTCGATACGCGCATGGGCTTGCAGATCGCTTTGCTTTTGAGCAATCGCCACCCAAATATTACCAACCACAAATGAACAGAGTTTGGAATATTTCTGCCGGTTTTTTGTTTACACTAAAGCCAAAAAAGATTAAAGAAAAGAAAATAAAGACGGAAAATAATGAAGAAGAAGAACAGCCCGAAGAAGATACTAACTAAAACGGTGATTGCCTTGGTGGTCTTTTTTTCGATTGTTTCTTGTGCCAAGCAAGAAGATTATCCATCATTTCCTTCGCAATCGAGCGATCCTATTGTGAATTTTGATGCCTTTTGGGTAGGAATAAATGACAACTATGTGTTTTTTCCTTACGATAATGTGAATTGGGACGATGTATACAATGCATACAGACCCAAAGTTACCAGTGGCACTTCAAATGATGATTTGAAAGATATTTTGCTAGAGATGCTTTCTAAATTGATAGATGGACATAGCCTCATTAAAATTGGAGCATCTAACTATGGCACAACAGATCCAGACTATGATATCAAACACCCAAGAATATATTTTGATGCGATTGTGTTTAGCACATATATTGCCAACAACAGGTATTTCAACCTGTTTACATACAAGGAGGGCAAAGATACGTTGGTCGAATTTTATACAGCAAACCTAAGAAAACATCCAAACACAGCATATATCAGATACTTTAAATTCCAAAATGCCTTGGAGAATGAAAGCCAAAACGCTACCTTCAATGCCTATCTAAGCCAGATTGAAACAGAGAATTTTGATGCTTTGATACTAGATTTGCGTAGCAATGGCGGTGGTCTGGCAACTTCTTTCAAAAACTTGGTTTCAAAATTTGTGCCTTCCAACTATACTTGGGGCTATTCAAAATTTCGATTGGGCAGAGATAGATACGAAATGACACCTTTTTTAGAAGAAAAAATTGCTTTTGCTGGCACTACCATTTACACTAAACCATTGGTGATATTAACTGATCGCTATAGCTTTAGCGGAGCCGAGCTTACCGTTTTGGCTCTGCGAAATTTACCAAACGTAACCATTATTGGTGACACCACAGGCGGAGCGCAAGGGCCAATATACCCTGCTGACGCCCCAAATGGAGGCCTTGACAAAGATTTTACAGGAAATTTCAAAATGCCCAACGGGTGGATAGTGCAGTTGGCACAAAAATCGAGCTTCGATTCAGAAAAAAATATTTTTGAAGGCACAGGCATTCCACCCGATAGGCTAGCCATTCAATCACAAACGTTGGCTGCCAATGGCATCGATAATGTGCTAGAAGCAGCCATCGATTTTTTGTACTAACTTACCTTCTTGGCCTCTATATTTGATTGTAGTTGAATTGAAATAGTTTGTGTAATGGCTTCTTGACAGTTTTTACCTGCATCTATTCTTGTCCGTTATTGCAAATCGATAAGAAAGCCCTATATTCGCAGTCCTTTTTCAAAACCGATTAAATATTTTCTTGCTTGGCTGATACTTTTCAAATAGCTGCTGATATC
>JBJXGB010000203.1:0-43783 GCA_046152935.1 Cytophagales bacterium | reverse complement strand
TGGCTATTGCGCGCACGGTTGGCATCGAACTTACGTTGGCCGATTTCCAAAAGGTAACAGACGAAACACCGCTTTTGGCAGATATGAAACCAAGCGGCAAATATTTGATGGAAGATTTGTATAAAATTGGTGGAATACCTGCTGTGATGAAATTTATGTTAAAAAATGGCATGTTGAATGGCAATTGCCTCACGGTAACTGGAAAAACAATTGCTGAAAACTTGGCTTCTTTGCCAGAATTAACAGCAGGCCAAGATTTATTGAGACCGTTACATAACCCCATTAAAGCCCAAGGACACATCCAGATTTTATTCGGCAATATTGCCAAGCTAGGCTCTGTAGCTAAGATTACGGGCAAAGAAGGCGAAAAATTTGAAGGAAAAGCAATCTGTTTCGATTCGGAAGCAGAATTGAATGCTGGGATAGACGATGGCAAAGTACAAACCGGGCATGTGGTGGTAATAAGATACGTGGGGCCAAAAGGCGGACCAGGAATGCCCGAAATGTTGAAGCCAACGTCTGCAATTATGGGCAAAGGCTTGGGTGATAAAGTTGCTTTGATTACCGATGGCCGTTTTTCAGGTGGTACACATGGTTTTGTAGTGGGGCACATTACGCCCGAAGCGATGGAAGGTGGCGAATTGGCCTTGGTTCACGATGGAGACACTGTGGTAATAGATGCTGTAAACAACAGTTTAAATGTGATGATTTCGGCCGATGAAATGGCGACCAGAAAAGCCAGCTGGAAAAAGCCAGATTATAGAGTGAAATCGGGCGTGTTATGGAAATACATCAAAAATGTGCAAAATGCAAGTGAAGGTTGTGTTACAGATTGGTAGAATTATAGGTAATTGTTGACTATAGAATTACGTAGTGAGATTGATCATAAATAGGCTTCTAACATTTGCAATATTGAATTTTAGCTGTCAAGAACTTTAAATCCTTGACAGCCTTGAACAAAATCAAAACTTGAGATTTAAAAATCACTTTTCAAATTCCTGTAAATTCATTTTTTGCTCTTCCTTTTTATAGATATAATAAGAATATGCCATCGTCACCATTGCGACAGGTACAATTATTCCCAATAAAAGAAATGGCTTGTAAGCACTAGGTATAAACCAAACCATCGCCATAATGGCAATACCACCGACAAAAAGCAGTTTCCCACCTAGGATATGCGTTTTTTTCCAAACAGTTGCGTTCTCCAAAGTCCAAGGAGTTCTGATGCCTATAAAGTAGTTTGCACTAATTTTGGGCAAATAATTGCCAAATAGTGTGAAAAACAAACCAGATATGAATATAAGCAGATTCCCATTTTGATATTCGTCCAAAAACGATGCTGAAATCACATCGGCAGCTAGAGCGGAAGTAAACATGGCAACAATTATTCTAATTTTGAAAAATGACGCCCCAATTTCTGTGTTGGATAGTTTAGGATCGATTTTGTTGGCAAATTTTAGAAGCAAATTTGTAATAGAAATTATTGAAAATAATATAAGTAAAATATTGCTTTTAGCGGTAAAATCATCGACTTCACCTTTCCAATTAAAGTGAACCGGCATATTAGCGGGCAGTTGCTCCCATACAATTGCTAAATAAATAAAGGGGGCAGTAGCTATGCTAATAATAAATAATTCTTCTTTCCAGTTTGTTCTTGATGTTTGCATCATGGTTTTTGTGGATTTTTAATTGTAAGCAACCAATCTAAAATTTCGTCAACCACACTCAAGTTGATCGAATAAAATATGAATTGACCCTTTTTAATGCTCTTTACAAGATCGGCTTGCTTTAAAAGATCTAAATGATGTGAGATGCTAGGTTTGGTAATCAGAAATTGGTCTGCAATTTCACCAGCTGTCATGTCTTTTTCTCTCAGTTTTTCCAAAATACCTCTTCTTGTCGAATCATTAAGTGCCTTGAATAGTGAATTCATAATTGTATAATTAGACAAATATCTAAATACTTATTTTATTGCCAAAATATTTTCTCAATTTTTTGATTAAATAATCCGCTAAATCCCTTGAATCAACTGAAATGCTAGATTCAAGTGTGGAATAGAAACTTCTATCAAATTAGGATTGCTGTTGATGGTACGCAAAATGAAAATCTTTGCAATTGGTACATTCAAAATAAATCTGTGATTCGCAATCAAATATTAAGGCACAGGATCGTATCCGCTACCGCCCCAAGGGTGGCATCTGCTTATTCTTTTTATACCTAGCCAAGTTCCTTTCCACACCCCATATTTATTGATGGCATCTTCGGCATATTGCGAGCAAGTAGGTGTGTATCTGCATGCCATTGGAAGCAAGGGCGAAAGTGAATATTTATAAAATTTCACCAACAGAATTGCCATTTTTTTAAGCATCAATTTTAAAAATTTTGTTTAATTTGGTGAATATTGCATCAATTCTGTCCTACTCACAAAAAAATTATGAAAAAAGCCCTCTTCTACATCTGTTTTTGCATGCATCTATGCTTAGGTTTATTTGCCCAAACAAAAATGTTTAAACGAGATTTAGATGTTTCAACAAGCCCTAGAGAGCATGCTTTAGATTTTTTAGAACTCAAGCTTGAACTCACATTTGTCGAGAAAGAAGGATTAGTAAGAGGAAAAGTTACCCATATTTTCACGCCATTACGCACCAAAGTAGACCAATTCAGCCTAGATACCAAGGGCGATCTTACCATCAAAGAGGCAATGCTAAATGGCAATAAAATTGAATTTAGAAAAGACTCTACAGGCTATTTATTTTTCACACCAAATCTTAGCTTTGGTAATAAATACACCTTATCGCTGAGCTACGAAGCACATCCCAAAAAAGGTTTGTATTTTATTGGCTGGAATGATACTACAAATATATCGAGAAAACAGATTTGGTCGCAAGGGCAGGCCATCGACAACCGCAACTGGATACCAATGTACGATGAAATGAACGATAAAGTGATATCTGAAGTGAACGTAACATTTAATGCAGCTTACAAAGTACTTTCAAACGGTGCAAAATTAGTAGAAAAAGAAAATGGAGATGGCACCAAAACATGGAAGTATAAAATGGATAAGCCACACGCACCCTATTTAATAATGTTGGGAATTGGAAAATACGACATCAAAGAGTTGAAATCAAAATCTGGCGTGCCAATTAGGCTCTATTATTACCCCGAGCACAAAGATAGGGTAGATATTACGTACAAATACATGACCCAAATGTTTGATTTTTTGGAGAAAGAAACTGGCGTACCTTACCCTTGGAAACCAACTTACTCGCAGATACCAGTGCAAGATTACACTTTTGGAGCTATGGAAAATACTAGTGCTGTCATTTTCGGAGATTTTTACTTCGTTGATTCCAGAGCCTATTTAGACCGCAATTATGTGGGCGTAAATGCACATGAACTTACCCACATGTGGTTTGGCGATTTGATTACAGCACGCTCAGAATCAGATACTTGGCTGCAGGAAAGCTTTGCTACGCATTACCAATGGCTTTTTGACAAAGAAGCTTTTGGCAAAGAACAATTTGATTGGAATAGGCGATTAGCCAATAACGAAGCACTTGCAGCTTCTCTGATTGACAAAAAGGCAATAGCAAGTACCAATGGAGGCAGGGTAAGATGGTATCCAAAAGGTGCTTTTGTAATAGAAATGATGAAATATATGGTGGGACGCGAGCAATACAATCGGGTAATAAAATATTATCTGGAAAAGAATGCGTACAAAAATGTAGATGCCAACGAATTATTAATTGCTTTTCAAGATGTGTTGGGTGTTTCGTTAAATAATTTTTGGGAACAATGGGTTTACAAAGGCGGTGAACCAAGCTATAAAGTAAGCTGGACCGATATTCGCAATGCAAAAAACGAACGCAGCACTGAAATATCAATTGAGCAAACCCAAGAAGTAAATGATTTGGTAGGATTGTTTAAAATGCCCATAAAAATCGAAGTTTGGTACAAAGATGGCAGCCGCGATACCATTCAACCTACCATTGAAAATCAGTTTCATCGCATTTCAATTCCAAACAAGAGCAATTTTGACATCGACTTTGTGCTTTTCGACCCCAATTCACAAATTCTGAAATCTGTTTCATTCGTCAAATACCAAGAAGAATATTTTAAACAGGCGCTAAAAGCACCCAATATGCTCGACCGATACGATGCCATTGTTGCCATGAAAAATGTAGAGATTGATAAAAAAAGAGATGTGCTCACAAGCGTGTATATTAAGGAGAGATTTCATGGCATTAAATCAGAGATTATTAGCCAATTGGTAAATGACACTGCAAAATCGAGCGTTGATTTGGTAAAATCTGCTATTTCTAGCAAAGATGCCAATGTCAGACGGTCTGTTTTGACAAATATGAATCTGATTTCGGCAGAATGGGAACCAGAATTAAGAAAATTGCTTTCAGATTCATCATACGCCAATGTTGAGTTGGCATTAGAAAAATTGAGTTTCAAGTTTCCTGCCAATACGCAGTCATATCTAGATATAACCAAAAGTGAAAAAGGCAATAGTGGAAATAATATTAGAATAAAATGGCTTGAATTGGCTTGTGGCCTCGATAAACCGAAGTACATCAACGAATTAGTGGCATTTGCTTGCCCGCCTTATGAGTTTCGCACACGCATAAATGCGATGGAAGCCTTGAAAAAACTCAATTATTTGGATGAAAAATTATTGATTGGTTTGTTATCTTCTGCATCACATTTCAACACAAGATTATCTGCACCAGCTGAACAAAATATCCAGCATTATTTCAAACAATCTGCATATCGAAAACTAATAACAGATTATTCGCAGAAAATAGAAATCTCAGCCCAAGAAAAACAAACGCTAAAAAGGAACATGAAATAGAGAAAAATAGGTCTTTTAGTATTCTCCAGCCCAATAAACAGGTACATATTGTATTTTTGCATCGTTTCCTCGCCTTGCAAGTGAAAAAACGATGGAAGTTTCTATTTTTGGGAAATTATCTAAAACATAATGTAGACTTTTAAGCGAGCCACTTTTGCCAGCTTTTACTTCAATTGGCAATATCTTGCCTTCTTTCTGCACCACAAAATCTATTTCTGAAGTTGCCCCAGATTCTGTTCTAGCCCAATAAAATGTGTTTTGATTGGTTTGGGCTATCAATTGTTGGGCTACAAATTGCTCTGCCAACATGCCCTGAAATGCAGCCGAAAGTTCTTTTTTGATGTATAAATGCTGATACTCAAGGTTGCTTTTCCGAAGCAACAAGCCAACATCTAAGTAAAAAACCTTAAATTGTTTACCAGAGGCACAAAGTGGCAAGCTTCCAATCGATACATTTTGCACTTTGTAAATCAAACGAGCCATTTCAAGTAAACCAACTCCTTTTTTTATTGTAGGGCTTGTAAATCGTTCAGATAATTTGGTGTAAATAATCTGGTTACCAATATATTTGGTGCAGTTTTCTAAAATGTCTAGCAAACAATCTGAACTTATATTTGGCTGGTATTTTTTGAAATCTTGTTCGTAACTGTAAAGCAAATCGTTTTGAATTTTTTTTAAGCCTACCCAATCGTTGGTTTCTACAAAATATTTCACGCATTCGGGCATGCCACCAACTATCAAATACAAATTAAAATCTTCTTCAAAAAACTGTTCTGTATGGTCAGGAACGCTCGAAAATGGCATTTCCAGTAGTTTTGTCAAATTATCTTTGCCTCTTGCTTTCAAAAATTCATAAAATGTCATTGGGTAAATATTCATTGTTTCTACCCTACCTACAGGAAAAGCCTTATCTCTAAACTCAAAATCGAGTAGCGAACCCGCTGCAATGAGGTGCAAATCAGGCATTTCTTCATAAAAATAGCGCAAACTTCCCAATGCATCCGGGCAAGCCTGTATTTCATCAAAAAATAACAAATCTTTTCCTACCTCAATATTTGTATTCAATGCCAAATTGAGCTCAAATACTATTCTTTTCACATCAAAATCTGCTTTGAAAATACGATGCAGGTTTTTGCTCCGTTCAAAATTCACGACAAGCACTTTTCCTTCAAAATATTGCTGCCCAAAATGAGAAACCAGCCAAGACTTACCTACTTGCCTCGCCCCATTGACAATCAAAGGTTTACGATTGGGTTTTTTTTTCCAGTCAAGCAGTTCGTTTATCTTTTTCCTATACATTTTAGGCTTATTAATTTTACAAATTTATGATAAATATCATAGTACTATAATACAATTTTAAAATAAATACCATAATACTAAAGGAATTGTTTAAAATAAATACTATAAAATTAAATTGTTGCCCGAAATCAATCTTTTTTCTTTCATCACTCAAGTACTTGGCAAGATATTTGCCTACCTTATTTGCAAGCTTGCCGTTTTCTCTGTTGCTTTGCACATTATTTCTAACAGTTATAAAAGCCATTTCAGTACGAAGTGGCTTTTTGTATCTTATCCCATTTATAAAGTGAAAGTTGCGATTCAAGGTTTTACTGGTTCTTTTCACGCCATAGCTACTGAAAAATACTTTGGAGCCTCCCAAGAATTGGTAATGTGCAACTCTTTTGTCAATCTATTCAAAGCACTTGATAATGGCGAAGCCGATTGTGCCGTAATGGCGATCGAAAACACCATTGCAGGCACCATTCTATTTAATTATTCGTTGCTAAGAAATTCTCGATACCAGATAATAGGCGAAACTTTTTTGAGAATTGAGCACTGTTTATTAGCCTTGCCCAACCAATCTATTGAAGATATAACCGAAGTGAGGTCGCACCCAATGGCATTGATGCAATGCATCAAATTTTTTGGCGAAAACCCTTCAATAAGGCTTGTGGAAGCAATAGATACCGCTTACATGGCCGAGTTGATCGCAAAAGAAAGCACCAAGGGCGTAGCAGCCATAGCAGGTGAAGGAGTTGCAGAAAAGTTTGGGTTACAAATACTAAAGAGGAATATTGAAGACAGCCATCGCAACTTTACACGGTTTTTGGTGTTATCTGATGAAACAAATAAAAATAAGATACGCGCAAATAATGTACGGGTAAACAAAGCCACATTAAGTTTTAGTCTAGCCCATGAAATAGGCGGCTTGAGTAAGGTAATGAATATTTTTGCCATTAATAATATGAATGTAATGACCTTTACATCAACACCTTATGTGGGTAGTGAATGGGAATATTTCTTCCACACAGATATTTTATTTGATAATGTAAGCGATTATAAAAAAGCCATTGCAGAGTTAAAGGAAATTACCAAATCGATAAAAGTTTTGGGAGAATATGAAAACGGAATATGAGATTTGGAAAAAAAAGAATAAAGACTTAAGAACAAAGAGCTGTCACTTTCTACCTGCAAAAGCCCCTCCGTTGCGGAAAGGAATTTAGGCTGTGGTCTTGATTAGTATGAGATATTGAATTGCCGTTGGTTTTAACCAACGGAAAAAAAATAAAACAGTAACACATTTAATACCAAGTTCTTAAAATATGCTCCTTTTTTGGGAGATGAGAGGGCTTATTTGATATGATAATACAACCAGCAAAGCGACTAAGCGACACAAAAGAGTACTATTTTTCATTAAAGCTGAAAGAAATCAGCAAGATGAACCAGGAGGGAATCGATGTAGTGAATATGGGGATTGGCAATCCAGATTTGCCGCCCTCAGAAGCCACCGTAAATGCCTTGGTGAAATCGGCTCAAAATCCAAAAAACCATGGCTACCAATCGTACGTGGGCGTCAAAGAATTTCGTAAGGCTTTTGCAGATAAATACAAATCGCTTTACAATGTAGATCTGAATGTAGATACTGAAGTTTTGCCGTTATTGGGCTCAAAAGAGGCAATCATGCACATTGCACTCACTTTTTTAGATTATGGCGATGAAGTGTTGGTGCCAAATCCTGGTTATCCAACGTACACTTCTGCGGTAAAAATTGCAGGTGCCAGTGTGCGCAACTACAATTTGATCGAGAAAAATGGCTATTATCCCGATTTCCAAAAAATGGATTTGGAAGATTATAGCAAAGTGAAATTGATGTTTCTGAACTACCCAAATATGCCAACGGGTGCTCCGGCTACGGACGAAGTTTTCAAAAACGCGATTGCATTTGCCCAAAAGCACAAAATATTGATCGTGCACGACAATCCGTATAGCTCGATTTTGAACCACAATCAGTTAAGTATTTTGGCATATCCTGGCGGCAGAGAAGTGGCGTTGGAGCTGAATTCGATGAGCAAATCGCACAATATGGCGGGCTGGAGAGTTGGGTTGGTGGTCGGTGCTGCGGAATATGTTCAGAATATACTGAAAGTAAAAAGCAATATCGATTCTGGTCATTTTTTGCCCATCCAACATGCTGCTGCTGAGGCAGTTAACAACCCCAGGGAATGGCACGATGCACAAAATGCTATTTATCAAAGAAGAAGAGAAATTATTTGGGAAATAATGGATACGGTTGGCTCAAACTACAACAAGGCCCAAGTTGGGATGTTTATGTGGGGCCGAATTCCTGAAAGATTCAAAACGTCTGAAGAATTTACCGAGTATTATTTGCAAAAAGCACATGTTTTTCTTACGCCAGGGTTTATTTTTGGTAGTAATGGCGAAGGATATTTGCGAATTTCGGTGTGCACACCCGAAGAAAGACTTAAATTGGCTTTGAAAAGAATCACAGAATTGCAGTAAATACAATCAAAAAGTGGAATTTATAAACCAATTAGACCATCGCCTTTCTAGTGCTTTAAATTGCTTTCACACTGAGTGGCTCGATTGGTTTATGTTGCTCGTCAGCCATAAATACACTTTTATTCCCCTGTATATTTTTTTAGTAGCAGTATTAATAATGCGATTTAAAAAGCAAAGTTGGTTGGTATTTGTTGCCATCATCATCATTATTTCAGTCACAGATCAATTTACCTCTGGCTTTATGAAGCCATATTTTCAGCGATTGCGGCCTTGTCACGATGCAACATTATCTAAAAATAATATTTTGGTGGGCAATTGCGGAGGTGAGTTTGGCATGGCTTCGAGCCACGCTGCAAACACGATTGCCATTGCTTGTTTTTTGATTTTACTTTTGGCAAGAGACAAAAAATGGATTTGGCTGCTAATGCCTTGGGCTATTTTGGTGAGCTACAGCCGTGTATATTTGGGCGTACATTTTTTGGGCGATGTACTCGCAGGGTTTTTAGTAGGAATTTTTGTTCAATTTTGTGCATTTTGGGCTATCAAACATTTCAAACTGGTAGACTAACTTCCCGAACGTTTGAAACTTTCGGGAAGTTTTCATTTCTACTTATACATTTTTTCCCTTTGTGCCTTTATTTCAGTATTCATTATATATTCATCATACGTCATCATCTTGTCTATCAAGCCTTTAGGCGTAATTTCAATTATCCGATTGGCAACAGTATTGATAAATTCATGATCGTGCGAGGTGAAAATTACAGTACCTTTGTAGTCTTTCAAAGCATTGTTAAAGGCAGTAATCGACTCCAAATCTAAGTGATTGGTTGGTTCATCAAGCAAAAGCACATTTGCACCTGTCATTATCATGCGAGAAATCATACATCTTACTTTTTCGCCACCGGAAAGCACATTGCATTTTTTGAAAGTCTCCTCACCAGAAAAAAGCATTCGACCCAAAAATCCACGAATATATGTTTCATCTTTTTCTGTAGAATATTGGCGTAGCCAATCGATCAAATTGGCATCAACCTTAAAAAATTCTGAGTTATCGGCTGGCAAATAAGCGTTTGTAATCGTTACGCCCCATTTGTATTCGCCTGAATTCTGATTTTCATTGCCTGCAATTATTTGGTAAAAGGCAGTAGACGAAAGCCCATCCTTAGCTAAAATCACAACTTTATCTCCTTTATTCAACGAAAAAGACACATTTGAAAACAATATTTCACCATCTAACGACTTGGCGGAAAGTTTTTCTACCGTTATTATTTGGTCGCCAGCTTCACGCTCTTGTTTAAATTGTATGCCAGGATATTTTCTTGTCGAAGGCTGAATTTCTTCAATATTCAACTTCTCAATCATTTTTTTACGAGCCGTTGCCTGTTTGGATTTGGCTACGTTGGCACTAAATCGCTCGATAAAAGCCTGCAACTCAGCTTTGCGTTCTTCCGCTTTTTTGTTCTGGTCAGATTTTTGCTTCAACGCCAATTGGCTCGATTCGTACCAAAAAGAATAATTTCCAGAATACATGCTGATCTTACTGAAATCGATATCCACCACATGGGTACAAACCGAATCTAAAAAGTGCCTATCATGCGAAACTACGATGACAGTATTATCAAAATTTGCTAAAAAATCTTCCAACCACATGATCGTTTCTACATCCAAGTCGTTGGTTGGCTCATCGAGCAAAAGCACATCTGGATTGCCAAAAAGTGCTTGTGCAAGCAAAACTCTTACTTTTTCAGCACCATTCAAGTCTTTGATAAGTTTGGCATGCGAATCTTCTTTTATTCCAACCGAGCTTAATATTTGAGCTGCTTCCGTTTCTGCTTCCCAGCCATTCATGTCTGCAAACTCGGCCTCCAATTCCGAGGCTTTGTTGCCATCTTCTTCGGTGAAATCTTCTTTCGCATATATCTCATCCTTCTCTTTCATTATTTTCCACAGACGACTGTGCCCCATTATTACTGTGTCGAGCACGGCAAAATCATCAAATTCATAGTGATTTTGGCTCAACACTGCCATCCGTGCACCGTTATTGAGCGAAATATTGCCAGATGTCGCATCTATTTCACCCGAAAGAATCTTCAAAAACGTAGATTTTCCCGCTCCATTGGCTCCTATTACGCCATAGCAATTGGAATTGACAAACTTAAGATTTACATCTTCAAACAAAACTCTTTTGCCAAACCTTAAGGAAACATTAGATACTGTAAGCACAAATTAATAATTATTGGTTAAAATATTTATACACCTAAATTTATATGCGAAGGTAAGCAAACTGCTCTATTGCAGAGCTCTCAAATGATAAAAAAGGCATTTTTTATGCAAAAAGATGTGTAATTTGATCTTTTGGGCAGAAGATTTGCGAAGTATACTGATTAAAATGGGCGTCCATTCAGTTAAAAAAAATTGGTATTGTACAATTTGATCAAATAATACTGCTACATTTTGCAAAATGCTGCTACCTTTTCTATGTATTTTCGTATAAATGATAACAAAACAGTTACACGAAATACGATGAACGGCTATAATCTCCAATATCAGATATTCTATCCAAAAGATCTGAATGATACTATTTCTACTTTAAAATCAAGTAAAAATATGAATACTATTGTAGAATCGATATTTAGAAAGCGCAATGCTAAAAAATCGAAAAATGCAATAGATAATCACTAAATATTACTTTTATGAAAACATTAATACATCAGTTTCCGATTTTTGCTGTGGAAGAGAATGTAGAAAGAAAGGTTTCTGCCATCAGTTTTCAACCGTATGCTGCCTTTTCTGGCACCTCCAAACGAAATGCTTTGAAAGAAATAAAAGAAGCTATCGATAAACTAAAACAATTTGGAACAATTGATTGCTGACATCCAAACACAGAATTTAGGGAACAAATACTACTACTTCACAATCCGTTTTAATGGTCGCATTCAAACGGATTTTTTTATTTCAATGATCTCAATTTTTTTTGAATCAAAATTTTTAGTCTTTAATATATATTTGCAAAAAAATATAAATGAAAATTGCCATCGCAGCCGACCACGCAGGTGTAGAATTTAAAAAGGCCATCGTTGATATGTTGATCTCCCATGGTCACGAGGTAAAAGATTTTGGCACAGATTCTGAAGCTTCAGTCGATTATGCAGATTTTGCACATCCATTGGCTCTGGCGGTAGAAAATGCAACATTTGATTTCGGCATTTTACTTTGCGGTACGTCCAACGGCATGTTGATGACAGCCAACAAACACCAAGGCATTCGAGCAGGTTTGGCTTGGACGGAAGAAGTGGCTGGCATTGTGAGACAACACAACAACGCCAATATTTTGGGCATACCATCTCGATTTGTTAGCAAAGAAGTGGCTTTGGCAATGGTAAATACGTTTTTAAGCACCAAATTTGAAGGAGGCAGACATCAAAATAGAATTAATAAAATTCCTTGTTAATTAAAAATAGTATGTTACCTTTGCAATCCTTTTTCAGAAAACAGCAATGGCAAATCACAAATCGGCAATCAAAAGAATTCGTACCAACGAAGCCAAAAGACTTAGAAACAGATACCAATTGAAAACCACACGTACTTTCATCAAAAGATTGAAAGCTACAGTAGCAAAGGTTGATGCAGACAAGTTGTACAAAGAAGTATCTTCTAAGCTTGATAAGTTGGCTAAAAACAATATCATTCATTGGAAGAATGCAGCCAACAAAAAATCTAAATTGGCTCATTTCGTAGCTAAGTTAGCTGCCTAATTTTTTTAGTAGACATCAAAGTCGGTTTTCAAACAGATTTTTCATTCTTAGTGAATGTTTGTACTGTTTGAAAGCCTTTTTTTATTTGTCTTTGGCAAGAAGTGTATTTTGATTTGAAGATTTTTATTTTAGAATGTTGCTGAACTTGGTCTCAGTTCAATTATATAAATCTCATAGCAGAGATTTTCTTTTTTCGCTGATGATAAATACTTTCTACTTTGATAAAATGCTTATTTACAAGTATTTAACAGCCTATTTAGCCTCTCTTGTTAAGCAAATACTACGACTGAAGCATCAGACGGCTTTTCAGTTTTGTATTCAAATGAACTAGAAAACTTGAAAGAAATACGGTGTAGCCTGCCAGACTAGTCCAGAAGCCATACTTTAGGTTTTCTATTTCTTCGAGATACAGCAAAAATAGCAAACCTGCCACGCCAACTACCGCTGCAATAAAATTTACTACCTTTGAAACTTTAAAATTGATTATTTGAATCGTGAGTAGGGAAAATGCTGCCAACAGGGAAATTATCAAAAGCCAGATCGGCAAGTGGTCGAAGGTGAAATCGCTGATGATGTAGCCAATGCCTGAATAATTTTTGCCATCTGGTTTGGTAAAACTGGCTTTACCGTCTGTTTCTACTTTAGCTTTTCTGTCTTGCCGGTCTTTTCGTGTACAAGTATTGATAAACGGCAGAAAGAAGCCAATAATAATGGCCGCCAGTGCTATTTTTCTAATCCAAATGATGACCATGATTGCAAAAGTTAGATTTACTTATTCATAAATCTAACTTTTAAATACCATTTTATACTGTTTTGCGTCTGTTATTTTGGAAATCCTCAAAAATAAAACTGCCTAATCCATCCAAACTGCTGTAATAGGCTTTGCCATTGTTTACTTCCGTAAATTCGTGCACAAATTGCTTCAAATAAGGATCTGATGCGATCATAAAAGTAGTGATTGGAATGCTCAGTTTTCGGCATTGCGCAGCATAAGTAAGTGTTTTGTTGATTACTTTTCGATCCAAACCCCAACTATTTTTATAATAATTAATGCCCTCTTTCAAGCAAGTTGGTTTGCCATCGGTAATCATAAAAATTTGCTTGTTTTTGTTCTTTCGCCTGCGGAGCAACTCCATCGAAAGCTCTAAACCCGCTACAGTATTGGTATGAAATGGTCCCACCTGTAAATATGGCAAATCTTTCACTGTTACTTGCCAAGCATCATCGCCAAACACTACAATATCTAGTGTATCTTTTGGGTAACGAGTGCGAACTAGCTCGGCCAGAGCCATTGCGACTTTTTTTGCAGGTGTGATGCGATCTTCTCCGTACAAAATCATAGAGTGCGAAATATCGATCATCAAAACTGTAGATGTTTGCGATTTCTGCTCTTTTTCCATTATTTCCAAATCGCCTTCGGCCAAACTAAATTCACTTATGCCGTGGTTTATCTGTGCATTTTTGATCGATTCTGTCATCGATATTTGATCCAACGCATCTCCAAATTGGAAGCTACGCATATCCGCACTGGTTTCATCTCCAATGCCAGTAAATGGTGTTTTGTGATTGCCTTGTTTAGATTTTTTTATTTTTCCAAACACATCTTCGAGCGACTTTTGCCTTATTTTTTGCTCGCTTTTTGAGGTCATTTGCAAGCCACCATTTTCACCCTCGTTTATGTAGCCATTCTTCTTCAAATCTTCAATAAAATCGGCCATGCCATAGTCGGCTGTGGTGAGCTTGTACTGCCTATCGAGGTCGTGCATCCAATCGAGGGTTTCACCTACATTGCCAGAAGTTATATTCATCATTTGTAAAAAAATATCGAGTAATTTTTCAAATGGTGATTTGCCTTCTTGGGGAGTAAACTCTGAAAATCTATAGCCTCTCATGTGCGTATTGCTAGTTTTTGATATTTGAGATAAAAAATTGTAGTTATTCTAGTATCCAATTCACCTTGAAGAACTAAAAACAACAAGAAAAGAT
Organism: Cytophagales bacterium; assembly: GCA_046152935.1. Taxonomy (GTDB): domain Bacteria; phylum Bacteroidota; class Bacteroidia; order Cytophagales; family UBA9547; genus CAZMFZ01. Next base: position 29,383 of record JBJXGB010000203.1, on the reverse strand, counting down.
TCAAAAAATAACGTAAAAGGCAAAATTTTGCACAGAACGAATGGTCTTTTGGAGTCTACAAGCTAATCAAGAGATAGGTTACACACTTTTGATGTATAATTTACTGCTCAATTCCTATCTCATTCTATCTGCAGATCTTACTTCTTCTTCATCTTTTCTGATGAATCGATTGGCTAAACTGTTCAATATCAATGCCATAGCTGGAATTAGCAAACCCGCCCCGAAACTTCCTTTTTGAGTATCTGCGATTAATTTTTCGCCTAAGAAGGAATAATACACGACCGAACCGAGCAAAGCTGCTATCAATACAGAAATGGCCAGACCCAATTGCAACTGCCTCAATCGGTTAGCAAAACTTAGTAATGAGTAAATAGCTATGCCCAAAATCGTGACTGCTAAGGCGGCTAAAAGGTAGGTTTGGTTGCTCTGCATCACAACAGAGTCTTTTGCATAAATCATCTGGAAAGCTCCGAGTGTTACCAATTCACCGCCATCTGTACTTGATTTTTGCCAAATATTTACAAATAAAAATGCTGCCATTGCTACTGCTATGAGTGCCAAAAATATAGATTGAATTCTTTGAAGCATCTTTTTTTTCACAAAAGTACAGATTTAGCTCCAAAATATTGCTTTCATATCAAATAAATAGTAGAAACACGAAGTATGGTGTGGAATGATACTACTTAAAAGATTTTAGAAGTATAAAAATGAATTTCAATAATCGTTTATTTGCCTCAATGCAATACCTTTGCCCTTTACATAAACTTTTTACAATTTGTATCAGGAAATTATTTTCGGCCTGTTGCTGTTTTTTGCAGCCATCCAACTATTTTATCACGTCTACTATTTTTTAGCGATAGCTTTCAACAAAGAAACATTTGATATCAAGATTCATAGGCCAGTGTCAGTGATTGTGTGTGCACACAACGAGCTTGAAAACCTTCAAAAACTGATTCCAGCCATTCTACAGCAAAATTACCATTTGTTTGAGTTGATCGTGATAAACGATCGTTCGTTTGACGGCACTTATGAATACTTAGAAGAGCTGAAAAAGACTGAATCGAAACTGAAAGTGGTGACTGCCGATGAAAACCGTTCGAATATGGATGCCAAAAAATATGCCCTCACCTTGGGAATCAAAGCGGCTTCGCACGAACATCTACTGCTCACAGATGCCGATTGCATACCAAATAACAAAAATTGGATTTTGCAGATGCAATCTAAATTTACTGAAAACATTGAATTTGTGCTTGGCATATCGCAATATGAGAAGGGAAAAGGCTTTTTGAATGCCATTATTCGTGCAGAAACATTCTATACTGCCATTCAATATATTTCATTTGCGATCAGAAAAAATACATATATGGGTATTGGTAGGAATATAGCATATAAAAAATCTGTTTTCCTTGAAAATAAAGGCTTTCATCCGTTTATGTATATCACAGGCGGTGACGATGATTTGTTTGTAAATAAACAGGCAAATAAATACAATTGCACCGTTTCTGTATCGTTTGATAGCCAGACAACATCTTTGCCGAAACTTACTTGGAAAGAGTGGATAACACAGAAAAAGAGACATCTTTCCGTTAGTAGATATTATTCTTCAAAGAGCAAATTTGAACTGATAATGCTCAACTTTTCGCATTTAGGTGTATCTTTTTCTGTAATATTACTTGCCTTTAGCGAACTATATTATAATTTTGGTTTGTTGATATTTTTAGCTAGGTGGCTCATATTGATTTTGACTTACAACATTGCTATCAAAAAAATGAGATACAATATTGCTATTTGGCAGTTGTTGGTGTTTGACTTTATTTACCCGTTTTATTACATATTTGTTGGCTTGCAGTCCTTAAGAAATAAAAATATTAAATGGAAGTAGAACCAAAAGAGTTTTCAGACAAGGCAAAAAAGGATTTTCTTCTGGTCCAACGTGCAATTGACAGTAACGACCAAAAAGCGTACGCAGAGCTGATGAAACGCTATCGCAAGTCTGTTTTTCACTTGGTATTGAAGATGGTGCGAAATACAGATGAAGCCGAAGATCTTACTATCGAAGCATTTGCAAAGGCTTTTAAAGGCTTGCATAAATTTAATCCGGAGTTTACTTTTAGTACTTGGCTATTTCGAATCGCAACCAACAATTGCATCGATCATATTCGTAAGAAACGAATACAAACTACCAGCATCGACAACCCCTTAAAAGACAGCGATGGCGATGAGATATCGATTGATGTGAAGGATTACGCCCTCAATCCACAAGATGAAACGATAAAACAGCAAAAAATCGAGATAATGCAGACCATCGTTACTAGGTTGCCCACCAAATATCAGGTGTTGATAAAAATGCGTTATTTTCAAGAATTGTCGTATGAAGAGATCGCAGACACGCTAAGTTACCCACTAGGAACGGTGAAGGCGCAACTGCATCGCGCAAAAGAATTGCTTTTCGATATGGTTAAGAACAGAAAAGATGCTATCTAGTATTTTTTTGAATTTGTTTTGATAATTTTATAAGTAATAATTAATGCAAGAGAATGAGTCAAAATGAGTTACTAAAACAAATTGTCTTGTATTTTGCAAAAAATATATTTGAGAACCACGTAGACGCTTCTTTGAAAACGCATTCAAAGCTTAAGTCCTACAATATAAATCCAATTGTTGTAAAGTATTTATCTAGAGTTTTAGTAGGAAATTATAGCCCCGAAGGCGTTGCAAAAGCTCTTTTTTATCCGAGAGTTTTAGGTACGTCAATAAACACATCTTTTGGTACAAGAATTCAAAATATGTTTGTTGAGTTAGAAATTGCTGAGGGCTCAAAAATTAAGGGTATGGATATTGAGTTTTTTGATAAGCTAGATAAGAGAAAGAAATGGTGTCAACTAAAATCAGGACCAAATACAATCAATTCAGAAGATGTGCAGCCACTTATAAAAAAGTTTACAACTACAATTAATTTGGCCAGAACCAACAAATCTTTGAATGGAATCAGCAATAACGACTTTATTGTAGGTGTGCTTTATGGTGAAAGTGCAGAATTAAGTATGCATTACAAAGAAATTGATAAAACGCACCCTGTGATTGTAGGAAAGGAATTTTGGCATCGCCTCACTGGTTTCCCGGATTTCTACGATGGTCTGGTATCTGAACTTCACCAGAGCATTAACAGTCTTGATACTAAAGATTTGATAAATAAAGGTTTTGAGCAACTTGCCGAGGAAATAAGAAACTCACCACTATTTACATTTGAGCTTTAAATAATAGTTATTTAAAAAATTGACAATAGAGTAGCCAATTTCTCTACCCAAATTTACTGGAACTGCATTGCCTATTTGCTTATATTGTTGAGCAGCAGAGCCTTCAAATTTCCAATCGTCTGGAAAGGTTTGAATACGGGCATATTCACGAACTGTAAAAGGACGAGTTTCATCGGGATGGCATCGTTCTGTTTGCTTTTGTGCAGGGCTGCAAGTAAGAGTTAAACAAGGTTCATCCCAACCAATACGTCTAGCAATACCCGTTTTCCCGCCACTTAAATGAAAACTACCACCCATAAATTCCTTTTGAATTTCTACTGGTAAATCTCGCCAATAACCTTTTGGGGGAATTAAATTTAGCACTTCCATTTTGCTTTTAGGGTATTTTGCACCTTCTGATTTTGGCACATCGCTTTCGAACAAATCACCTTTTTTCAAAGCATCTTTTAAGTTGTATATTTTTTTATATGGTTTTGGGTAATCGTATATTAAGTCAATATCTTTTCTAATTCCTACTAAAATTAAGCGCTCACGTTTTTGTGGAACTTTATAATTTATAGCTTTCAACACCTGAAATGGAACAACATTATAACCAATTTCATCTAAAATTGAAATCATTCCTTGCAATGTTTTTCCACTTTCGTGGCTCAACAATCCACGTACATTTTCGCCAATACACATTGGGGGATTTACCTCTTTCACAACTCTTGCAAACTCATAAAACAAAGTTCCTCTTGCATCCGCAAGACCTAATTTTTTACCCGCGTAACTAAAAGCTTGGCAAGGAAACCCGCCAGTAACGACATCTACTTTATTGTGATATTCTTTAAAATCATATTGTTTTACATCTCCTTCCATTACTCTCCAGTTTGGACGGTTTTTACGTAAAGTTTGACAAGCCCATTTATCAATTTCATTAAGTCCCACGCATTTTAATCCAGATTTTTCCAATCCGACTGCTAAACCGCCTGCACCTGCAAACAATTCTAAAACACTATATTCGTGTTCGGGTTCTACAAAATTGGTAATGGTTTCTTCTATTTCTCGAACAAAAAAATCACTAAAAAGTGTTTGAAGTTCCGCTTTTCTGAAAACACGATAGTTGCTAATAGGCTCACGGACTGCAGATAATTTCCCCTCTCTATCCCAGCGTCTTAAAGTTTCCTTACTTTTACCTATCAATTCGGAAGTTTCAGACAATGTTAAAAATTCATTCGTAACCATATTATATAACCTTATACATTGGTTACAAAAATATAATATTTAGTGTCAAATTTCAAACAAGCAACAAATTATTGATTCTACTGTTTTTAACTTGGTGGCAAATTTTACCAATTTTATGATATTTACTAAATATGAATAGTCACTATCCAAATTTCAAATATGATTTTTGGCATTTTAGGTTTAATTTTAACTTTGGTTCTCTGTGTATCGGTTATTTTATGCGTTTTATCTTATTTTTTATCCTCCTTTCCTTCACTACTGCTGAAGCCCAAACAAATATTGATGTGCCAGATCATATTTATTTTGCGGGCATGAAACTCAATCTTTCTAAAAGTTTGAGAAATAATTTGGCAGCCCAAATTCAAAGCATACAAAAAAATAAAACATATTTTCAAGCCAAAGTTTCGCTCGCAGATATGTACTTTCCTATCATAGAAAGAGTGTTTACTGAAGAAGATATTCCACTCGATTTCAAGTACTTAGCTATTCAAGAAAGCAGCCTGCAATCAGACGTGGTATCGACCTCAAATGCAGTGGGATATTGGCAATTTAAAAAGGAATCGGCTGTGGAAGTGGGTTTAGTGGTGAATGGAGAAATCGATGAACGCAAACATATTGTAGAATCGAGCAGAGGTGCAGCCCGCTATTTGAAAAAAAACTATTTGGTAATGACCAACTGGATTTATGCCTTGATCGCTTACAACACCGGCCTGGGCGGTGCCCGAAATTTCACCAACAAAAAATATATTGGGGCAAATGAAATGGATTTGGACAATGATCTACATTGGTATGCGATCAAATTTCTAGCCCACAAGCTCGCTTATGAAGATAAAGTAGGCTACGCGAAACCCAATGTTTTTTTGTTAGAATATGCTAAAGAAACTGCCGGAAAACCGCTTTCTAAAATCGCAAAGGAAACAGAAATAGGTGAAGATAAGATCCTTAACTACAATAAGTGGGCCTTGCGAGACAAAGTGTCTGATGAAAAAAGTAGTATTATTATTTTACCAGTTGCCTACGGTGATAAAGATTTGGTTGCTTCAAAATTGGGTATTGATTTGAATGATAAAGGGGTAAAAGTGAAAGACCCAGCCACAACAGCCTTCGTAATTACCGCAAAAGAGGGCGATTTAAAAAAACCAGCTTATGAAATATTTCTATTTACCACCAACAATGGGCTAGATGGTGTAGTGGCTCGCGAAACCGATAATGTAGCCAAATTAGCGTTTGCTGGCCGTATTTCGATCGAGAAATTTAGGCAATACAATGAAATGGAACGTTTTGAAGAATTAACAAAAGGGCAAATTTATTATTTTGAATCGAAAAGAAACAAAGCCATTATTCCATTTCATACTGTAAAAGCTGGAGAATCGCTTTGGGATATTGCCCAAGTGTATGGTATAAAAATCAACCAACTCAAAAAGAAAAATAGAATTGAAAATGCTGAGGCGTTGCAAGAAGGTAGGCTCTTGTATTTGCGTTTTGCTCGGCCTTCAAGAGAGCCAATCATTATTGCTGAAAAGCCCGTTGTAGCGATGGCAAAACCTGTTGAGATTGTGGCAAAACCTGTTGTTAAACCCATTAAAAAAGACACATTTAATACTGCAAAGCCACAAAACGAGCCTTCTATCACGGTTTCATCAGTAAATATCAATACTTTGCCCGCCATTGCAGAGCCTATTATACCGCCAACTGAAACGATTTTGCCTGTGAGCAATTTTGCAGGGGTAGATGGTGAAATAAAAACGGACGAAAACGCCAACGTATTGATTACAAAACTATATTTCAGTTTGCCAGATTCAACTTATTCGTATCATTTGGTGAACCAAAGTCAAACACTGTATAGCCTATCTCGCTACTATCGAATTAAAATTGACTCGTTAAAAAATTGGAACAATATTGGGCAAGAGGGCATAAAATTTGGGCAAAAAATAATAGTGGCGAAGAATACAGGAAGTTTGAAATCGAATTTCGAACTTATTTCGGTAAATGAAGGCCAAAGTTTGGACGCTATTGCAAAAGCCCTGCACACAACCACAGAAAAATTAATGCTTTGGAACGATAAAAAAGACCAGACGGTTTTTATAGGGGAAGTACTGAAAATTAGGTAGATGACGTATTTGAGCCCTAAAGATTTTGTCTTGCAATGATAACGAATAAAAAAAATCGCTCATTACTTCTAAAACTTCATTTCTAAACTCAATTTTTCCACAATTATCAATAAGTGTTTATATTAGCAGATTACTAATAAACCTGCCTTTAATTGCAAAATTTACATTATTTCAATCCATAAAATGAACCCAATCAAAAACTCTGCTTCGATTATCCGTTTGCCCATTATTATTGCCATTGCTTTGGTGGGTGGCATATTTATTGGAGCCAAAATGTTCAACTCCGACACCCAAGTAAATGATATTTCTAAATCTGCCAATAAGTTTCGCGACATAATTAGCTATATCAACTCTGAATATGTAGACACTGTAAATACAGATCAGCTTACCGAAGAGGCCATCAACAAGATGCTAGAAAAGCTAGATCCACATTCGGTTTATATTCCACCAAAGGATATGGATATGGCAAAAGCCCAGTTAGAAGGTGATTTTGAAGGCATTGGTATAGAATTTACCATTTTGAAAGACACTTTATACGTAGTAACACCTATTAGTGGCGGGCCTTCAGAGGCCGTTGGCTTGCAATCGGGCGATAAAATAGTGATGGTAGATGGTAAGAATATTGCCAGTGTCAAACTTTCGACCCAAGATGTTTTCAAATATCTGAGGGGTAAAAAAGGAACAAAAGTAAATTTGTCCATATTAAGAAGAGGGCAGAAAAAACTGCTTGAATTTACCATAACCAGGGATAAAATACCTACATTCTCGGTAGATGTGGCATATATGGTCGATAAAGAAGTTGGTTATATTAAAGTAAATAGATTTACCGCCAATACTTACAACGAGTTCAAAAAAGCATTGACAGACTTAAAAGCCAAAGGTTTAAAAAAATTGGTATTGGATTTGAGAGGCAACCCAGGTGGATATATGGATAGAGCCACCCAAATGGCAGATGAAATGTTGGATGGCAACCGAATGATTGTGTTTACTAAATCGAAACAAACAAGATACAACACCGAAACCAAGGCATATTTGAACGGAATTTTTGAAAAAGGACCGATAATTGTGTTGATTGATGAAGGAAGTGCGTCTGCCTCTGAAATTGTGTCTGGAGCATTGCAAGACAACGACCGCGCATTGATTGTAGGCCGTAGATCATTTGGAAAAGGATTGGTGCAAATGCCGATTCCGTTGGGCGATAATTCAGAACTTCGCCTAACAATTTCAAGATATTATACGCCTAGTGGACGTAGTATTCAAAAACCTTATGTAAAAGGAGACGAAGATTACAACATGGATTTGGTAAATAGATACAAACATGGAGAATTTTTTAGTGCCGATAGCATAAAATTTGATGAGAAAAACAAGTATAAAACTACTAAAGGACGCACGGTATATGGTGGAGGTGGCGTAATGCCCGATATATTTATTCCACGAGATACAAGTATGTACACTGGCTACCTCAATCAACTATTTAATAGTGGAATAGTGCGTGAATACACGCAAGAATATGGTTTTGCAAAGAAAAAGGAACTAGAGAAAATGAGTTTTGAGCAATTCAGAAAGTCATTTGAAGTTACAGATGCGATGTTGGCCGATATTAATAAAATGGCTCAAAAGGCAGATATAAAATTTATTGAGAAAGACTTTTTGAGATCGAAGGAATTTATCAAAAACCAAGTGAAAGCATTGATTGCACGTACTGTATGGAAAAATGAAGGTTTTTTCCCTGTCTTCAACGAGCAAGATGAAATGTTCAATAAGGCATTAAATCTTTTCGATAAAGCGGAAAAAATAGAGCAAGGCGTGTTTTAAAATTAGCCGTCTGTATGTGTAAAATGCCATTGATTTTTAGAATCAATGGCATTTTGTATGAAGATCGGTCTTATTATTGTTTTGCTACAGCTGGTTGTTCAATATTTTCCCCGTGGCTAATAGATTTTGATATTCTCTCATGGCGATGCTTTTGGGTAAGGTTTCAATATGTCGCATTCCGTGTGCATCTGTGCCAACAAAATCTACCATCCCTCTCTCTATCAGCAACTTAGCTTGGCGCTGCGGCTCTTTACCATAGTAGCCATTGAGCGAATTGATATTGAGTTGGAATAATACACCAGAATCAAATATTCTTTCTAAAATTGAAAAATCGAAAAACCCATATTGGTACCTTTCGGGGTGTGCAAATATCGGTTTATACCCTTGCAATTTGAGATTGAAAACAGCCTCTGTCAAAAATGGACACGCGTCTACATGCGAGGTTTCGAAAAGGATATGTTTATCGCCAAATGTAAGCAAGGCCTCGTTTGACTTTATCTTATCAAGCAATATTTCATCGAGAAAATATTCTGCTGCCGCTTGTATTTCGATGGCTATATTTCTTGCCGCCAAAGCTGTTTTTACCTCTTCAAGTTTAGCAGCAATAATAGCAGGAGTATTGTTGAAAACCTCAAATTTAATGTGAGGAGTGCTGATGATTTTTCTGATGCCAAAACTGTACAAGGCCCCAATTACCTGCATCGATTCTTCGATCGATTGCACTCCATCGTCTATAGCAGGCAGCAAATGGTTGTGCAACTCGGTGGCATAGCCAAGCTGCGATGAAGGTTTATTTTCATTTTGTTTTGGAGAAAATAAAGATGAAAATAAATCCATAGATTAGACAGTTTGCAAATAGGCTTCTAAAGTTGGCAAAATGGCATCTTTTTCAGAAACATTGGGATTTTCGATTTGCCAATCAATCTTTAATTGCGGATCGTTCCACAAAATGCCACCTTCAGATGCTTTATCGTAGATATTGGTACATTTATAATGAAAAATAGTCTCTTCAAAAGTAGCAAATCCATGTGCAAAACCTGCAGGAATGTACACCATATTTTGGCGAATATCATCTAAAATAAAGCTGGCAGACATGCCAAAAGTTTTTGATCCTTTGCGAATATCTACAACAACGTCTATGCACTTTCCCTTCAATACTCTTACTAATTTCCCTTGCTCGAATGGTGGCTTTTGGAAATGCAAACCACGCAGCACACCCGCTTTTGAAAAAGATTGGTTGTCTTGCATAAAATTGAGCTTCAAACCAAGATTTTCAAATGCCTTTTGGCTGTATGTTTCAAGAAAAAAACCCCTTTCATCATGAAAAACTTTGGGAAAAAACTCTATTAGCCCATCTATTTCTGATAATTTTATTTCCATTGCTACTTATTACTTAATTTTTATAAATCAGACATACTGCGTAAGCATTCACACCTTCTTTCCTACCCACGTAACCCATTGATTCATTGGTAGTTGCCTTTATCGAAATATCTTCAGAAGGAATTTCAATCACACCTGCCAACACTTGTTTCATTTCATCTACATGCGGGTTTATTTTAGGCTCTTCAAGCACCAAAGTGGCGTCTATATTGCCAATAAGCCATTCTTTTTCTTTGATAATGCGGCAAGTTTCTTTCAATAGCACTTTGCTATCAATATTTCTCCATCTTTCATCTTTATTTGAAAAATGAAAGCCAATATCTCTTAAGTTGGCGGCTCCCAACAAGGCATCGCAGATGGCGTGAATCAGTACATCAGCATCAGAATGCCCAAGAGCTCCTTTATCGTGGGTCAATTTTATGCCACCAAGCCAAAGTTCACGCCCTTCCACCAATTGATGGGTATCGAAGCCCATTCCAACTTTTATTTTCATTATACAGTAATAAAAAGTTAATTTCTGGAATAATAAAGAACTGAACTTTTTTGCTCCGATAGATATGTTTTTCCTGAATTAATAATTTGATCGGCTGTTACTTTTTGAATCAAGCCCGATTCTTTATTAATCAGATCTGCATCGCCTAAATTTACTGAAAAAGCCAGATTCATTACTTTATTCAACAGCTCAATTTCCGAAAGTACAAGGCTGGATTCGGCCTGATTTTTTACTTTTTGGGTTTCTTCCGCTGTCAAATCTGTCAAAAGTTCATCTATCGACAGGTTTATTTCATTTTCAGCTTGCTCGAAGGTGAAGGCATCGTTGAGTTTGCCTTCCACTACAAATAACCCTTCATCGATCGAACCCGTAACATAGGCATTGATCGAATTGAAGATTTTTTTCTCCTTTACCAATGTTTGGTAAAGCCTACTCGATTGCCCTCTGCCCAAAATATCACTCAATAAATCGATTGCATAGTAGTTTTCATCCATTCTTGCCGCTATGTGCCAAGCTTTGTAAATCGCATTTAATGGCACTTTGGCAGTCGTTTTTTGCGTGCGTTTTGCCAATTGTGGCAACTCCTTTGGCAAATTTCGCACTGGCAAAATACCTTTGGCGATGGGTGCGAACCATTTTTCTGATAATTTTTGCACTTGCGAAAGTGTTGCATTACCGCCTACCACCATTATGGCGTTGTTTGGCAAATAATGACGGTGGAAAAAGGCTTTCACATCATCTAAAGTAGCATTTTCAATGTGTGAAATCTCTTTGCCGATTGTAGCCCATTGGTAAGGATGGGTTTTGTAAGCTAATGGCCTCAATTTGAGCCAAGCATCGCCATAAGGCTGGTTGAGGTAGCGTTGTTTAAACTCTTCAATCACCACTTTTTGCTGTATTTCAAGTACTTTAGGGTCGAACGACAAACTCATCATTCGATCGCTTTCAAGCCAAAAGGCCGTTTCAATATTCTGGGCAGGAAGGGTGATGTAATAATTGGTGATGTCGGGCGATGTAAAAGCATTGTTTTGCCCACCCACTTTTTGCAAAGGCGTGTCGTAGGAACGAATATTGGCCGATCCGCCAAACATTAAATGTTCAAATAGATGTGCAAAGCCTGTTTTCTCGATATTCTCATCTCTTGAGCCTACATTGTACAAAATATTTACAGCTACCAAAGGGCTCGATTTGTCTTCGTGGACAAATATCTTTAGGCCGTTTTCCAATTCAAATTGTTTGTATTCGATCATAAAGCAAAGGTAGCTTACATTTGCAAAACAAAAAACCTATCTTGAAATGAAAAGCTCTCGACAGAGAAAAATAAACTTTATGGGTAATTAAATTACAATTTTCTAAGCACCATCAATCCATCTCGTATGGGAAAAAGTACATTTGCCACACGAGCATCTTCGTGTACTTTTTTATTAAATTGCAAAATGGCTTCTAGATCCTTATCTCGTTTTTGGGGGTTGTAATTTACCACTTTTCCACTCCATAGCACGTTGTCGGCAATAATGAAACCGCCTTTATTTACCTTTTCAAATACAAGGTCGTAATAATGGGCATAATTTTCTTTGTCGGCATCAATAAAAACCAAGTCGAAGTTTTCATCTAAGCTTGAAATAATATCTAAAGCATTGCCAATCAGATAGTTTATTCGGTTTTCAATGCCAGCGCTTTTGAAATAGCCGCGTACACGAGATTCTAATTCTTCATTAATATCGATGGTAGTAAGCATGCCATTTTCGGACAAATTTTCAGCCATACAAATAGCAGAATAGCCGGTGAATGTGCCAATTTCAAGTATAGCCTTTGGTTTTATCATCGCAGATAGCATTGACAAAACCCTACCTTGCAACTGCCCCGAGAGCATTCTTGGCATCAACACTTCTGTATAAGTTTCTCTATTTATACGTTTTAAAAGTTCGTTTTCAGCCTCTGTATGCTGTTCGATGTAGCTATTGAGCGCTTCAGGAAGGAAATCCATGTAAAAATACGGGCTAGTTTTTTTGCGTGGCGAAAATACCAATAATTTGGTTTAATTCTCAAAAAAAAGGCTTCATCCCCAATAATCCATAGCCAGCCTAAAAGTATTGCAATGGGCTTCGACAATATCAGTCAATCGTTCCGAATAGCCACCGCCCATACACACTGCTAATGGGATTTGGTTCTTTTTGCAGCTTTCAAATACCATTTCATCTCTTGTTTTGCAACCTTGTCTGCTCATTGCCAATTTACCCAATTTATCGGTTTCTAAAATATCTACCCCTGATTGATAAAAAATAAAATCTGGCTTTACCCGATTTATGAGCGGCTCCAAATTATCAGCCAAAATACGCAAATACAGTTCATCATTGGTACTATCTTTCAAGCCAATATCTAAATCGCTATTTTCTTTTTTGAGGGGATAATTGTCTGCACCGTGCATACTAAAAGTGAATACTTTAGGTTCAGTTTCAAATATTTTGGCAGTGCCGTTGCCTTGGTGCACGTCTAGGTCGATTACCAAAATTTGCTTGGCTAATTGCTTGTTTAATAGGTAATTAGCCGACACTGCAATATCATTCAACATACAAAAGCCTTCGCCCTTGTCGCGAAAAGCATGATGTGTACCACCAGCAATATTGAGTCCAACGCCATTTTCTAGCGCATTCAGAGCCGCGCTTAAAGTGCCTTGATTGGTCGAAAAACAACGTTTTACTGTGAGCTCCGACATTGGAAAACCTATCCTTCGTATTTCGTAATCGGTCAATTGCAAATTTTGAAAGCGAGCTACATAATTGGCATCATGTGTCAACAAAACTGTTTCCAAATCACATAATCCTGGATCAAAAAGCTGGTTTTCTTCTACCGTTCCTTCTCTCAATAGTTGCTCTTTTACTAGTTCGTATTTCAGCATCGGAAAACGATGTCCCTCGGGTAAGGGAAGTACAAATCTATCAGAATAAGCAATTTTTACCATCAATACCAACCCATGTTATTCTTTATTGAAAATAAATTTTATCAAATATTGTTTTGCACAAAACAAAAAAGCCATCTGAATTTGCGTTCAGATGGCTTTTTTGCTGCTGGATTCTATTCCCCATTCACTGTAATAGTGATTTTTCGGTTAGACGGTGGGCTATTTCTATGTTCGCAAAGATATATTCCTTGCCAAGTACCCAAGCCAAGTTTGCCATTTGTAATGGGAATTGTCAAGGATTCTCCCAAAATAGACGACTTTAAGTGGGCCGTCATATTATCTGGCTGGTCGGAATTATGCTTGTAATAGGTCGCATCTTGAGGCACCATTACATTAAAGTGACTTTCAAAGTCTTCCCTCACAGTAGGGTCTGTTTGTTCATTGATTGTTAAACTGGCCGTAGAGTGATGAATAAAAATGTGGCAAATGCCAACTTTCACTTTTGCTATACTTTCAAGCTCCGCTTTTACTTCTTTCGTAATCAGGTGAAAACCTCTGCCAAAAGCTGGCAGCCTAAAAGTTTTTTGGTACCACATAGATTTATAAATGATTTATCTGCCGCTAAGATATTGAATTTTAGTTTATATACTACAAATGCTCAAATATGATGCGTAAAATTGTTGTGAATTGATAATATATATATACATTTCATACATGTTGATAGCTAAAGAGTAGCTAAAAAGGCGTAATTAAATTATTATTAGCAATGTAGGTATCTGAAAATCAGACGATCACGTACAATCCAATTAAAACAATCTTTCAAAAATGGCAGAAACGATACAAAAATTAGCCCTTATCGAAGACGACCTTTGGTTAACTCCCTACGAAAATGATATCAGAGCTCGAATGGAAAGATTTTACTCCAGCAAGGCCGATATTGAAAGTAAAAGTGGCAGCCTTGTTGCATTTGCCGATGGCTATAAATACCTAGGTATCAATTATGATTCCAATAAAAAAGGCTGGTGGTACCGAGAATGGGCACCAAATGCACACGCCTTGTTTTTTATGGGTGATTTTAACAATTGGGATCGAAGCACACATCCACTCACAAAAGTAGATAATGGAGTCTGGGAAATATTTTTGGCTGACAGCGACTATGCAAACACATTTAAGCACGAAGGTCTTGTAAAAGTTCATATTCATGGCAATAATGGCCACAAAGATCGAATACCAGCATACATTAGACGCACTATTCAAAACGAACAAAATAAAGTATTCTCTGGCCAGCATTGGGCACCAGAGAAGCCGTTTCATTGGAACGACAAATCTTTTTCAATAGAAAAAGCAAGCAAAATGCCCTTGATTTACGAAGCACACATTGGGATGGCCCAAGAAAAAGAAGGCGTAGGCACTTACCGCGAATTTGCAGATCAAATATTGCCGAGAATAAAAAACTTAGGCTACAATACCATTCAGTTTATGGCCATTGCAGAGCACCCGTATTATGGTTCGTTTGGCTACCATGTGTCAAATTATTTTGCTCCCAGTTCGCGTTTTGGCACGCCAGAAGATTTAAAATACCTTGTGAATGAAGCACATAAAATAGATGTAGCCGTAATAATGGATATAGTGCATTCACATGCTGTAAAAAATATTGATGAGGGTTTGAATGAATTTGACGGCACCGATCACCAATATTTCCACACTGGCGGCAAAGGCTACCACGACCACTGGGATTCAAAATTATTTGATTATGGAAAGTGGGAAGTAAAACAATTTTTACTTTCAAATCTCAAATATTGGATGGAAGAGTTTCATTTCGATGGCTTTCGGTTTGATGGCATCACCTCGATGCTTTACGAACACCACGGCTACACAACTTTCGATCATTACGACAAGTATTTTAAAGACCAAGTAGATTGGGATTCCGTCAACTACGTAACGCTTGCCAACGAACTTATCCACACGATCAACAAAAATGCAATCAGTGTCGCTGAAGACATGAGTGGCATGCCAGGCGGCTGTAGAAAACCAAAAGATGGCGGTTTAGGGTTTGATTTTCGGTTGGGAATGGGCATTCCAGACTATTGGATCAAGATTTTAAAGCACCAAAGAGACGAAGATTGGGATATTTTTGAACTTTACAATGTGCTCACCAATAGACGATACAAAGAAAAAACCATCTGCTATGCCGAAAGCCACGATCAGGCTTTAGTAGGCGACAAAACATTGGCTTTTTGGCTAATGGATAAAGAAATGTATTGGCACATGAGCGAGGGCGACCAAAATATGGAAATTGACCGTGGTATTTCGCTCCATAAAATTATTAGGTTGATAACTTTGGCTCTTGGGGGGGAAGGCTACATGACTTTCATCGGCAATGAATTTGGCCACCCAGAGTGGATAGATTTTCCAAGAGAGGGCAACGAATGGAGCCACAAATATGCCAGACGACAATGGAGCTTAGCAGATAATGAGAAACTTAAATACAAATTTCTCAACAACTTCGATAAAGAGATGATTCATCTAGCTCAAAAGCACGAATTGCTGCATTCGAAAGGTGCTCAACAATTGAACATGGACAGCGGGAACAAAGTGATTATTTTTGAACGTAAGAATCTGATTTTCATTTTCAATTTCTCCCCTTTTAATTCCATTTTCGATTATCGGTTTCCAGTACCGCAAAGGGGTACTTACAAAATAATTCTCAATTCTGATGCCCGTTCTTTTGGCGGACATGGCCGAATAGATACCAACATGGATTATTTTACTACGCTCAATGGCGATCAAAATTTGTTGAGTTTGTATCTCACCAATCGAACGGCTTTGGTGTTGGAAAAAATTAAATAGGCCAGATGATACAATAGCACCATATCAGTAATCTTCAAAAAAACCTATCTATATGTTTGCCATTTGGTGGAACTTAATGAAATGGCAATTTAGCAGCACTATGGGAAATATATTTTTGAATACATCTTGTATATTTAAAACATACTTGTACTTTTGCAGTCCCAATTCTAAAGTGGGTTGGGTACTCCAAAATTTTTGATTACTTCGGCTGTTGTCGTAGGTTCTATTAAAGATAAAGAATCTTAGGTTTGGTAGTTCAGTTGGTTAGAATGTTCCTCTGCTTTGCAGGGGAGAGTCGCTGTTCGAGTCCAAAAAATGTTTGAAAAAGTGGTTTATCCCAAAATTTTTGATTACTTCGGCTGTTGTCGCAGGTTCTATTAAAGATAAAGAATTTTTGGTTTGGTAGTTCAGTTGGTTAGAATACATGCCTGTCACGCATGGGGTCGCGGGTTCGAGTCCCGTCCGAACCGCTTAATAGTAATGAAAAAGCCTGTAAGTCAACGACTTACAGGCTTTTATTTGCAGTTTATAATAGAACACTATTTGTATAAATGTTCCTCAAATTGCAAAACCAATGTGTTCACTAGGGAGAAATCACAAGCACAAGTGGATTTAGTTGTGTATCTAATGCTGCAAAAAAGAAGATTTTGATGTCTATCTCAAATTTCTTGTTCGTTTATTTCAGTAGGAAAATCAAAAATTGTACGAATACCTATTTATTTTTTTCAACCCAATGCTCAATTTTTACAATCGCGTTTTTCAATCTTTCTGTATCGCTTCCTGATATGGTTTCATAAGGCAACTGCCTAGTTTTTAGCTCCTTTTCAAATAAATTGAACAGCTCTACTCGGTTTTCTGGTCGGTCTCTCAGCAAATCTGGCTGCCATTCGATATCAATATCAGTCAATAAGTACAAATTGTAACTTCGTTCTTCAAGTATTTTCAGCAGCCAAGTGTACTCTGTTTTGTAGTAGTAGTTGACATAGACTTTGGTTTGCAATGGGTTGGTGTCAAAAAAAATATACTTTTTGGCAGATTGAATTTGCAAATCTTCAAAAGCAATCTGACCCAAAACAATCGGAAGAATGTCTTCTTGCAAACAAATGGCTTCGCTGCCTTTGCTATAAAAATCGTAATATTTTTTCTTTGATTCAAGGTAATTTCTAGCATATTCGGCCACCCAAATTGTGCCGAAATGCTTGGCAAGTTGCTCTGATAGCACCGATTTTCCGGTCGATTCAGGACCAAAAAGTACAATTTTGATTGGGCTACGCATCGCTTAATCTTTTAACCATCGATTTTTTCCATTGCAAATAGCCGTAATATGCTAAAAAAATGAAGATGAAATACAGAAATGCGGTCATTATCAAGCCTTTGTACAGATACAATCCAACATACAAGATGTCGGCAACGATCCAGTAAATCCAATTCTCCGTTTTCTTTCTTGCTAAAAAAAACTGTGCAACGATGCTAATGGCGGCGGTAGTGCCATCCCAAAAAGGCATATCAGAATCTGTATACTCTCTCAACACCAAAGAGAAAAAAACGGACAAAACCAAACAAGAAAATATACCACCGACATTTACAAGTCCAGATAAGGAAGAGATATTAAGTGGCTGATTATCAGATTTTTTCGCAATCCATTCGTACAATCCGTAGGCACAAATAGCGAAGAAAAACAGCTGCAAACCCATATCTGCATACAGCTTCGATTTGTAAAAAACGAATGCGTAAAGAACGGCACTTGCCATAGCAATTGGCCAACCCCACACATTTTCTTTTGCATTGAGATAGACACAAAGCAAGCCTGTGATGAAGCCAAAAATTTCGAGACAATTTGAGTTAAAATATTGAATTAGATAATCCAAAACATTTGACGATAACTAGTGCTTTAGAATCTTAAATTCCGTTCTGCGGTTTATTTCTCGCCCCTCAGGATCATCATCGTTGGAAGCCAACGGGCGATCTTCGCCATATCCAATGGCTGTCAAGTGCGATGGATTTACACCCTTAGCAGTCAAGTATAGCATTACAGAATCTACCCGCTTCTGCGAAAGTATACGATTGTAATCTGCCAAACCATAGCTGTCGGTGTGTCCACCAATTTCCATCACCACAGTGGGGTGCGCTTTTGCCCAAGCCACCAATTTGTCCAAATATTGAAACGATTGCTTTTGAATGATCGCTTTGTCGAAATCGTAGTAAATATTTCGGAGAATAAACGCTTCGCCAACACTTACTTTACGCAAGTTAAAATCTTTGACAACCGTTTTCTGAGATTTTCCATTAGCAGGAATACTTACTAAAACATTATTATATATGTAGCCTTGTTTGGTAACAGTTATCGAATATTTTGCAGGTTTTCCTTGCGAAATCTCCGTTGAATATGAGCCGTCTTCCCCTACATCGAGCACATTTACCACATTTCCTTTCAAATCATTGATTACCACTTTGGCATCGACTGGCAAATTGGAATAATAATCTGCCACTTGACCCTTAAAAACCGTTGGGAACGTTTCTGTATTTGCTGCTATTACAGGTTTTGCCACTTCATTTCCCGGTTTTCTGGCAGTAGTAGTGATGTTTTTATTGGTTTTGTCAAGAGTGGGCCTTTCTGACACTGGCGTTGTAGTAATACCTTTCCTGGCACCTGCAATTGGCTTTTGAGTGGCTACAGAATCTTTCTTTGTTACCGCTACCACTGGTTTTTTTGCCAACGAATCTTTCTTGACTGCCTCTGCTACAGCTGGTTGCTTTGTAGTCGTATCTCGTTTGATGATGGGCGTTTGATCTAAATGAATGACATAAATATCTTTGTCGCCAAAGCCATCGCCTTTTGCAGATGAAAAATAGCCCGTTTTTCCATCTCCCGTAATTACAAAATAGATATCATCGTCAGGCGAATTAATAGGATAGCCCATATTTTCAGGTTCAGTCCACACCTTTTTTTCACCATTGAATTCAGACCTATAAATATCAAATCCGCCCATTCCTTTGTGCCCACGAGAGCTAAAAAAGAGCGTTTTGCCATCTAAGTCGATAAAAGGGCTGTCATCGTCATATTCAGTATTGATGGCCGAGCCCAAATTTACAGGCTTTGACCAAGCGTTGCCTTTATCTAATTCGGACCTATAAATGTCTAAGCCACCAAAGCCACCAGGCCTGTCGCTAGAAAAGTACAATGTTTTGCCATCGTAAGAAATACCTACTGAAGGTTCTTTGTCGCGCGAATTTATGGTTCTGCCCATGCCTGTTGGACTGCCCCATTGGCCATTTTCTTGCAACTTACTCACGTATATATCTCCGCCATTGTCTGGTTTGTACAAAAAAAGCTCCTTCCCATTTGGAGAAATGCCTATACTAGCATCGTGAGTTTCAGAGTTAATGGGCTTTTGCATATTTTTCGGTCTAGTCCATTCGCCATTCACTTTTTTGCTTGTCCAAATGTCTTCAAAAAACTCATTATCTGTGTCTTTATTCTTGCCAACTCCGCCACTTCTTCTGGATGTAAAAAACATCTGTTGGTTGTCGGCCGTCACTGCTGGCGCATAATCTGGATATTCAGAATTGATCACATCTTTGATATTTTCAATTTTATAAGCCGATTGATTAGAGTAATAATTTGCTCCATTTATGCACTCATAAATTTTTCGATCTGTACGAATTATTTCATCTTTAACGGTCGAGGCCAACTTGGCAGCTTTTGCATCGTTAACATTTTCTTTATATTGTTTGTAGTAATTGATTGCATCTTCAAATTTACTACCCAATTGATAACCATTTGCGATCATAAAAAGTATATCTGGGGCAATATCTTTGTTTAATTGATATGCTTTCTGCAAATATGTGACAGAAAGTTCTTTTTGAATAGTCTCCAAATAACATTTGCCAACCATGTAATTGGCTTTTACATTGTCGGGATTTACCTCAACTGCCTGCAAATAAGTTCCTAAAGCATCTTTTTTATCACCAAAAGCATAAATTTCATCGCCAAGACTTACCAAATTATCATCTACAGATTGGCAAAAGGCTGTGGTAGTAGTAAGGGAAAAAAATATTAATATTATACCTATAAAACCTTTATTCATTGGTATTGAAATGATTTTGATATTGGTAAAATACAAATATAGGTAATTATATCAAAATCACAGAGTATATAACGTTGATTAATGCAATTTGAACGAATTTTATACCAAAAAATTAACACAAAGGGCGTCTTTTCGATATTTTATTGGCATTACATCAATTATTTTTGCAAAAAATTAACCTTGATAAATCGGTAAATAGAGTATGTTATCGAATAAATTTTAACAGATAAACAAAAAAATAGCTTGGCAGAAATGCCAAGCTATTTTTTTGTTTAATATTCATAAAAGCTACTTTCTGTATTGCTTCAAAGAATTCACTAAACCTGGATTTAATTTTTCTACATCCACGCCTTTGGCTTTTAGTTGATCGAGATATTGAATGGCTTTGTCGTACTGCTGCACATAAAAATACAATACTGCCAGATTGATGTAAGTATCGTTGTAAGCAGGATTGATACGAACTACATCTAGCCAAAAACGCTCGGCATCTTGCGGACGACCCTTTTGATAAGCCAACACGCCCATACCAAATTTGGCTTGCCAGAAATTAGGATCGCGGCTGATGGCCTTCATATACCAGATTTCAGCATTTACCAGATCGCGTTTTTTCTCGTATATTCTTGCCATATCTGTCACAAAAACTGGCTGCAAAGAATCTACTTTTAATGTTCTTCTGTAGCATCTTTCGGCACCTTCCAAATCGCCTTTGCCTTCGTAGGCTTTGCCCAAATCGCTAATGGTATTTACCTCTTGCACATTCAAATCGACAGCTCGCATAAAATTTACCTCAGCTTTTTCTAATTCACCTTTATCGTAATACACCTTTCCCATTCCCCTAAATACTTGAGAGGATGAAGGTGCTCCTTCGATGGCTTTCTTCCAGAATGCCTCCGCATCTTTAAAGTTCCAACTATGAATTATGGTGTAGGCAATATAGGCGACCACCCAACCCATCAAACCCCATTGAAAATATTTTTTTAAATGCTCTCTACCGCCAACTGCAAAAAAGCTGCGAATGAGTTCATTCATCAATACCACTAAGGTAATGGCTGGTGTGTGAAATCTGTGTTCCAAATAATCGTAACGGCCAAAATCGGCAAATATAAAGATCGTAGATGGGCCAAAAAACAGCAACATCCAAAGCAACCAAAAGGCAACAACATTGAGATTTCGTTTTTTGGCCAAAACGAATAGAACAATCCAGATGGCAATCAAGATACAGCCAGCTACTGTCGAGAAGGTTGAAAATTTAGGAAAGTTTGCCAAATTCATTGGCAACGTGAATTTACCAATATATTCTGGCCAATCTGGTAAGTTTTTGATCCAAGAATCGCCATAAATAATAGAGGTAAATCGCGTACCATTCTTATTAGCTAGCTCTAAAGCTTCGGCACGAATGGCAAACCATATCAAACCAATAATGCCCCAACCAGTTCCTATCACCATTATTTTCTGAAAGTTGGCTTTCCAATCGGTGAGTAAAAAGAAATATCCGATACATATAAATGGAAATAAAGCGGAAGTTTCTTTGGTGTAGAGAGCCATTGTAAATAGCAGCCAATGCAAGAAAATATTGATAAACCCGCCCTTTTCCATAAAATTTATCAAATAATTGAACGAGCCTAGGGTAAGCATGGTAATCATTGGATCGTTTCGGCCTGGAACCCAAGCTACAGCCATGGTCCACATTGGATGAGAAGTGTAGATCAAAGTCGTGAGCAAGGCAAAAATGGGCTCAAACTTAATTTTGATTAATAATTTGTACAATGCCCAGCAACCAATTAAATGGTAAATAATATTGGTAACATGGTAGAAAAATGGATCGGTTTTGGTAAATTGGTAATCAAATATCAACGAGCCAAACAAAAGTGGACGGTAATAATCTAACACGCCTGATTCTTTGAAACCTCGCATAAAATTGCGTGCATCAGCAAAATATTGGGCATAAACCACTAAAAAGAAACTATCGTCTAGCCCAGAAAACTGAAACCAAAGCGATTGGGTGTAGCAAACCAAAGTAACGCCCAAGATCCAGAGATAGGGAGTAAGTGTTTGAAATAAAGGTTTTTTGGGTTGCAGCACCGAGGCTACTGGTTTTGACGTACTTTTTAGAACTGGGCTTGCTGATTTTTTCGGAGAAACTGAATTCTCTTTTTTCTTTTGGCTCATTGTTGACTATAAAATTAAAAATGCACTATTGCGGTTGTTGGTATTGTTGATAAGCTACAAAACTATGAAAAAATATAACATTACTCATTAGAACGCAAAAATGTACGAACTATTTCATTTCGGACTAAAAAGTTGAAATTGTGCTGGATGGTGACTAGACTGCCACTGCTCCTTTGATGGCAGGCCAAGGTTCGTAATTTTCAAGCGTAAAATCTTCGTATTTGAAATCAAAAATACTTTTTATTGCGGGATTGATTTTCATGATCGGTAAAACTTTTGGCTCGCGAGAAAGCTGCAATTTAACTTGTTCCATATGATTGGTGTAAATATGCGTATCTCCAAAAGTGTGCACAAATTCACCCAATTCGAGATCGCAAACTTGGGCTATCATCATCGTTAGCAGCGCATAAGATGCAATATTGAAGGGGACGCCCAAGAAAACATCAGCACTCCGTTGGTACAATTGGCACGATAATTTGCCATTGGCGACATAAAACTGAAACATGGTGTGGCAAGGTGGCAAAGCCATTTGGTCGACATCGGCTACATTCCAAGCACTTACGATGAGCCTTCTTGAATCTGGATTCTTCTTGATTGAGGCAATAAGATTTGAAATTTGATCTACCACCCTACCATCTGGGCAGTTCCAACTTCGCCATTGGTAGCCATAAACAGGACCAAGATTGCCCTCATTATCAGCCCATTCGTCCCAAATTGATACGCCATTGTCTTTCAAATATTTAATATTGGTATCGCCTTGCAAAAACCATATCAATTCGTGAATAATAGACTTTAGATGCACTTTTTTGGTGGTTACCAAAGGAAATCCTTTGGCGAGATCGAAGCGCATTTGGTAGCCAAATACGCTGTAAGTGCCTGTGCCTGTGCGATCGCTTTTGAAAACTCCGTTTTCTAAAATATGGGTCAATAATTGGTGGTATTGGATCACTATTGGTTTTGAATTGTTGAGCCGATTATTTCATTTTCGTAAGGCTTTCCGCGACTTTTCTATCTGCCAAAATTACCCAAATATATACAGACAAACTTAAAAATGCTGTTGCTACAATTAAATAAATTCCATGTCTTTGATCTTTTGATAAACTAAAACCTAGTATTACTATAAAAATTGTTACAAACAAGCCAATCGAAAAAAGCAAAACTTAATCCATAACATCAAAAGTCAAAATACTAGCTAAAACCACACCAGCAAATACTAATTTTGAAATTTCAATAAAATAATCGCCAAGTTTTCTTTTAGGCCGATTATTGATATTTTTGATTGAGCTGTTTGATTTTCAATGCTAAATTAAGTTTTATTCACAAGGTTTGAAACAAAGATAGGCAATTTGAAAAAATCATTTACAGACTTTTGAAGCTGCCAATGCACATAATTTTTTACCTATATTAGGATTCAACTATTCATTTTGTGACACAAACACAATAAAATCTACCTTAATATTTATTCGCTATATTGAAAATTCGTTTATTTGACCTTCAATAAATGATCGAAACATGAAAATTGTACTTTTAAGGGTAGGTGTAGATAAGATTTGTGGAGGCACTTATTCTCCGTTGTTTAAAAATGGGACTTTTGAATTTTTGCCAATACCCGAATATTTTTACCGAAACCACCCTTTTGATAAAAACAAAGTGAAAACTTATGCCACCGAAAATGGCAAATCGGGCAAGCCTTTTATCGAATATTTTGCTGAAGGAAAAGACAAAGAAGACCACAGAAATTGCCCCATCCACCACGATCCAGATTTTAAAACTTTTACCTATGGCGATGGAAATAGCACCAAACAAACTCTGGTAAATTTAGAAAAAGGCGATTTTATCGTGTATTATGCCATGCTACAAGGGCAAGATTTTACCATGCCACCAGCCTTGTATGTGATTGGCTATTTTGAAGTAGAATATGCCCTGTTGGCCACCGAGCAAGACCAGTATGAACTGCTAGAAAACGACTTTAAGCATAATTTTCACGTGGCAAACAAAGAAATATACGACCGAGACATTGAAAACCCTAAAAATAAAGGCTTAAAATTGGTAAAAGGCTCTGCAAATAGCCGCTTGCTAAAATATGCCTATTTGATAAGTCGCAAAATAGAAATTCCCAAAAAGGCAGATGTTCACATCATTTCTGATGAAATGCTGAAAGTATTTGGTTCGTTTGGCGGTAAAATTGCGATACAAAAAGAACCTTTGCGATGGATAAAAGACAAAGATTTGGTAGCAAATACAGTGGCTTGGCTGAAAAGCTTGGAATAAAAATGTTTTTAAGAATATGCCTTTCCTATTAAATACGTTATTCAGTCAAATGAAAATGTGACAAAACAGGTGAATAAATGCTGCAGTTTTTCAAAAAGCGTTTTATTGGGTTTCAATAATTTCAAATTATTCCAGCAAATTGACACGATCTACGTAAACCAACACCTTGTACATGGATGCAAATTTCGACAGAGAATTTCTAAAAAAAATCTTTAACGAACAAAACTTCAAAAAAGAAGATTTAGAAAAGATACTTAGCCAATATGAGCGCATAGAATTTACTAAAAACGATTACCTAATTAAAGAAGACACTACGGCCAATTTTTACTATTTTATAGAAAGCGGCTTTGCAAGGTCGTATGTAATTGATTTAGAAGGCAACGACATTAGTACCAAATTTTTTAGCTCCACAGACATCGTTATAGATTGGCATTCTTACTTTTTAAAAACAAAATGTCGAGAAAATATTCAGGCCGTTTCCCCATGCGTTGCTTGGAAAATTACCTTTGAAAAATTTATGCAATTGTTTAATATTGAGGCATTTAGAGATGTAGGACGCACGCGATTGGTGAACAATTATTTTGAATTAAAGACCCATTCGGTTTCTATCATTGCCGACCCAGCAAAAGAAAGATATTTGAATCTTTTAAAAACCAAACCTGATATCGTGCAAAATGTACCCTTAAAACAACTTGCCACTTATTTGGGCATCACAGACACATCTTTGAGCAGAATTAGAAAAGAAATATCAGATGGTAAATAGTAATTTCGCTGAACGATACCTGTGATTTCTTGCCACAAGGCAAGATTATTGGAAATTAAATGTTGCTATTTTACAAAACATTATTTCTAAAAACAAGCAAATGGAAACACTAGCCCAACACTTCGTACCACAATGGATTTCAATATTTTTTCTACTGGCAATCCCTTTGCCTTTTATTTTGATAACGCTTTTTGTTCGCAAAGCGACTATAAACTCCAAAAACCCATCTATTTGGCTATATCTTAGTGGTTTCTGGGTATTATTTGTGGGATATATCGCTTTTGCGAGCTTCAATGGTTGGTTTGACATAGTCTCTCTACCACCAAGGGTACTTTTATTTACCACATTTCCTTACGCTCTTTTGCTTTTCGGCATCGTATTAAATTCAAATGTGTATAAAACGATTGTAAACCATGTAAAAGTCGAAGATTTAGTACAACTGCACATATTTAGATTGATAGGCATATTTTTTGTATTGCTTGCTTTTCACGATGCTTTGCCTAGGTCTTTTGCATTAATAGCAGGCTTTGGCGACATAATTACGGCTATTACGAGCATTTTTGTGGTAAAAGCCATTCAAAATAAAAAACCCTATGCTAAAATGTGCACCTTGATTTGGAACATATTTGGCACTGTTGATATTTTATTTACTGCCATTGCTGCCAATGTAATCACCAAAATTTCAATTGATACAGGCGTAATGGGTGTAGATAGTTTGGCCAAATTCCCGTTTTGCATCATTCCAGCATTTGCTCCTCCTACTATTTTGTTTTTACATTGGGCCATTTTTCAAAAACTGAAAAAAAATAGTATCTAAATTTCATTTCTTGTCCTAGGGCAAGAATTAAGTTTTGGCTTGCCTCTATTTTTGTTCCATTATTAACAATTTAACAGATAATAAAATGGAACAGAAAAAAGAATTTATGCTCGTGTTTAGATATGAACCAAACATGAACTATCAGCCCACTGAAGCTGAAATGGGCAAAATGCAACAGCAATGGGGTGCTTTTATTGGCAACATTGCCATCCAAGAAAAATTTGTAAGCACGCACCAACTTGGCTTCCACGGCAAAAAAGTAGCCGCAGATAAATCTGTAAGCGATGGTATTTATATCTCCGATAAACTAACACTTGGCGGAAATATGATTGTAAAAGCGAACACGATAGACGAGGCCGTAGAAATGGCAAAAAATTGCCCTATATTATTTGCAGGAGGCTCGGTTGAGGTAAGAGAAATTCAACCCATGTAAACAATTAAAAATACATACTTTAAACTAATTTAAAATGAATAAGAAAATGATAATAACTGTTTTGATAGCTGCATTATTTGCATTCGTAGGATTTGCTTTGTACAACGCCAATGGCCTTACTTCACTTCAAATCGTAAAGTCAGTAACCATAAAAGGTACAAAAGAAGAAGTGTTTGATATGGTGAGATACTTGAAAAACTTCCCAAAATGGTCGCCATTTTTAGCCCAAGATCCTTCGCAAAAGTATGAAGTGAAGGGCACAGACGGAACGATAGGTGCGCAATATCATTGGGATGGAAATAAAGGCCAAGACCTTGGTTTTCAGGAAATTGTAAAAGTAGACAGTTTTAATTTTGTAGCAATGCAATGTGATATTCAAAAACCATTTGTAGCAAAACCTACTTTCGAGTATTCTTTCAAAGAAACGCCAAATGGCATCGAGGTAATACAAGATTTTAAATTGCAATCCGATTTTGTACCCGCTCTCTTCATGTGGCTATTTGGAGCGAAAGCTGCTATGGAAAAAACCAATCAGCAAGGGCTTGATTTACTAAAAAAAGCGGTTGAAAAATAAAGAAATTGTGGCGAGGCACAAAATTGAATATTCCCAGAAGTATTTCGCCATCAATTAAACACCAAAACGCTTGATTATCACATAGATAGTTGAGCGTTTTGGTGTTTTTTATATTATTGGAATGAACAGTGCAGCAAAAAAAGCGATGTTTATTTCATTTATTTAACAAAAGAATCAAATAAAAATTAGTCTCCAATTATTACTCAAATAAATTTCCCAAACCGCCCAAAACCGAGCCGCCTTCTTTAGTAGCATTGCCACCGCCCACAGAAAGTACTGAAATTAATTTGCTGATAGGCATCGATTGCAACCATACTTTGCCTGTGCCTCGCAACGTAGATAAAAACATACCTTCGCCACCGAAAACCATCGATTTCAGCCCGCCAGCACGTACAATATCAAAGTCAATTTGAGGCTCGAAAGCTACAACGCAGCCAGTATCTACTCTTAAAGTTTCGTTGTTGAGTTGACGTTCGATTACTGTGCCGCCAGCATGCACAAATGCCATGCCATCGCCTTCTAATTTTTCCAATATAAAGCCTTCGCCACCAAAGAAACCAGCTCCCAATTTTTTATTAAACGAAATAGAAATCTTAGTACCCAGTGCGGCACATAAAAAAGCATCTTTTTGACAAATAAGCGTGCCACCCATCGTTTGCAAATTGATTGGCAGAATAGTACCAGGGTATGGAGCTGCAAAAGCCACGTGTTTTTTGCCAAAGCCACGGTTTGTAAAATGGGTCATAAAAAGCGATTCGCCTGTCAAAACCCTCTGTCCTGCTTGCAAAAGTTTGCCAAAAAAGCCCTGCTGTGGATTGCTTCCATCGCCCATTTTGGCTTCAAATTCTATGCCTTCCTCCATGTAGAGCATAGCTCCAGCCTCGGCAATCACCACTTCTTGTGGGTCGAGCTCGATTTCTACTATTTGAATGCCGTCACCAATGATTTTGTAATCTACTTCATGCGATTTCATAATTTTTTAGTTTAAATGTTGAGGTTTAATATGTAAAAGAACGCTTTTCATTCCTATCTTTCAAAAATGAGAATGTATGGCGTTCAAAATTAATGCTTTAACTTGCATCGCAATTTAATTGAGCAAAAATATTTAAGAATGATCTTTCGCATCAAACATTCGACCCAAAAAGCAGACACCAAAATACAGCTTGCATCTTCAAAAAGCGAAAGCAATAGAGCCTTGATTATCAATGCTTTGACGGGCAATAGAAGCAATATTGAAAATGTTTCAACCGCCAGAGATTCTGTAACGATGCACAGGTTGCTGCATTCAAACGATGACGTTTTGGATGTGATCGATGCGGGCACTACGATGCGATTTCTCACTGCTTATTTGTGCTTGCAGAAAGCAGAAAAAATATTGACAGGCACGCCACGCATGTGCCAACGCCCCATTGGAATTTTGGTAGATGCTTTGCGAGAAATTGGAGCAGAAATTGAATATTTGGAACAAGAAGGCTACCCGCCTTTGAAAGTAAATGGCATGAAGGTGCAACGTAGAAATCGTATTTCGATACGTGGCGATGTGAGCAGCCAATATATTTCTGCTTTGCTAATGATTGCCCCAAGCCTGCCAATGGGTTTGAGTTTGGATTTGGAAGGCGAAATTGGCTCCGTGCCATATATTAATATGACATTGCAAATGATGGCTGCATTTGGCATCAGCTACGTTTTTACTGGTTCTACCATCACTATTCAGCCCCAAATTTACACGCCAACTTCTTTTTTTGTGGAATCTGATTGGTCTGGTGCCAGCTATTGGTATGGCATAGCAGCATTAGCAAAAGCATCGCAAATAGAATTGATAGGTTTGAAACAAAATTCGCTGCAAGGCGATGCTGAAATTGCTGCTTTTTTAGAAAAATTGGGTGTAAGCACTGTTTTTAAAGACAATTCTATTCTAATAAATAAAAATACCGCCTTTTTATTGCCAAAATCTTTGGCACTGAATTTTACCAATTGCCCAGATATAGCACAAACGATGGCTGTCATCTGTGCTGGATTGGGCGTGGAATTGATAATGACAGGTGTAGAAAGCTTGAAAATAAAGGAAACAGATCGATTGGCAGCGATAGAGATCGAATTGGCAAAATTTGGGGTAGTAGTGCAAGAAACTTCCCCTCAAACCTATACCGTTTCGGGCAAAGCGACTGTAAATGAGCAGGTTATTGATACCTATGACGACCACCGCATGGCTATGGCATTTGCTCCTTTGGCTTTG
>JBJXGB010000074.1:0-32600 GCA_046152935.1 Cytophagales bacterium | reverse complement strand
AATCATCTTTGTGAGCAATTTTTATATTTACAACATCATTTAAGGTGAGTTTAGATAAATCAATTTCAAAGGCACTTGATTTGATGTTGTCCATTATTTTAATATCATTCAAGTAAACTTCATCCGTGCAAAAATCCTTCATGTTTGAGGTAAAGGGATTTTGAACATACAAATTCTTACCTTGATAATTTCCTGAAAGCACAAAGGACTGCGAGGCAGTATTGCCTATTAAAAAAGAATTAATGATAATTAAATAAAGCGTGAAGCCCATGAAGTCTGTGTATTTAATCTTTCGTATTCGTTTAATCCGAAAGCCTACCTTACAAAACTGTAAATTATAACTGAACGATGCAAGATTTTAATCAAATTTTAATCAGTTTAACAATTGATACGTTAAAAATGCTGAAAGGTAAGCCAAAATTCCAAGGTAAATAAATTGATAAATTGCGATCGACCATTTGCCAGTCTCATTTTTAACAACCGCAATGGTACTCATACACTGCAATGCAAAAGCGTAAAATACCAATAATGACATACCCCGAGCAAAATCGAAAAATGGTTTGCCAGTAGCTGGGTCAGTCTGTTTTTTTAGTTTGTCCTTCAAAGACTCCACTTCAGCCCCCTCGCCTACCGAGTAAATAGTAGAAATAGTACCTACAAAAACCTCTCTAGCGGCAAATGACGTAATTACAGCGATCCCAATTTTCCAGTCGAAGCCAATAGGTGCAATGGCTGGCTCGATAAATTTGCCAAAATGACCCGCAAATGATGCTTCTAATTTTGATGCTGATATTTCATTTTCTAATGCCTTTTTATTAGCAGTAAGCGTGAAACTACTCTTTTTGTATCTTGCAATAGCTTCATTCTCAGCATTTTGCATTGCTTCTTTTGGCCCGTATGTAGACAGAAACCAGAGTACTACCGAAATCGAAATGATAACTTTTCCCGCGCCAAATACAAATGCTTGTACTTTTTCTACTACCGAAAGGCCTACATTTCGCCACTTGGGCATTTTGTAATCGGGCATTTCTAAAATGAAAAAACTTTTCTCACCTGTTTTTACAATCATTTTGAGCAATAAGGCTGATATTAAAGCCATTACAAAGCCCAAAAGGTACATCAACATCATGGTGAGCCCTTGCAAATTTAAAAAACCAAAAATATTTTTATTAGGAATAACGATCGCGATGATGATGGTGTAGACCGGAATGCGAGCAGAACAACTAATGAGAGGCGTGACAAAAATAGTAATTAATCGTTCTTTTGAGTTGCCAATATTTCGGGTCGCCATAATGGCTGGAATTGCACAAGCTGCTCCCGAAAACAGAGGCACTACACTTTTACCATTCAATCCAAAAGGCTTCATCAAATTATCCATCAAAAACATCACCCTCGCCATGTAGCCAGTCTCTTCTAAAACAGCGATGAAGGTAAATAAAAAAGCAATTTGCGGAATAAATACAAGCACGCCTCCTAAACCAGAAATCACGCCATCTGTAAGTAAATCAATAAAAATATTCTTCGGAAATAAGAATTTAATGAAGGAGTTTAATTGGGCTATACCGTTGTCTATGAGCTCCATAGGCAACGATGACCAAGTAAAAATGGCTTGAAAAACCAAGTAAAAAATGGCTATAAGCGTAAAGTAGCCAAAAAAGCGATTTGTAAAAATCCGATCGAGCCTTTCCGATATCCGATGCCTAGCATTGTACGCTTCAGCATTCACACTTGCATCGTACAATTGGTTTATTTTCTGGTATCTGAGTATGGTTTCTTGGGTCTGAATTTTCACACTTTCAAATCCATTTCTTTTTAGTACTTCAGCAATTTTAATTTTTTGGAAGGCGGGAATCCAGCGAATGGTTTTGTATTGATGGGCAATGAGTTCGGCAATGTATAAACTACTGCAATTCAACTCTTTACCTACTTCTTCAAATACCTTTTGATGGGCAAATTCAGCAGTAATAAATTTAAGATCTCTTCTTACAAAATCTTTTTTAATCTCCTTTTTGATAGCTATTTTTAAGTGTTCAAGTCCAACACCTTTTCTGGCATTTAGTGTCAATACTTCGCAGCCTTCTAATATACTGCTTAGTTTCTCTGGAAATATTTTTAGGCCTGCTTTTTCTGTTACATCTATCATGTTGAGGCACAATATTACAGGTAAGCCTAGATCAAATATTTGCGTAAAAAGTAATAAATTGCGTTTTAGATTGGAAGCGTCTACTACCACTACTATCAAATCTGGATAGTCGGTGCTTGAAGGATTTGTGATTACATCGAATACAATTTCCTCATCGTAAGATTTGGGGTAAATGCTGTAAGTACCAGGCAAATCTATTATTTGAACTACCTGATTATCAGCCAATTTGCAAAGACCAGACTTGCGCTCTACAGTCACACCTGGGAAATTTCCTACTTTTTGGTTGAGACCTGTAAGTTGATTAAAAAGCGTAGTTTTTCCGCTATTTGGATTGCCTATGAGGGTAATTTTAAACAATTTTTCGTCTGCCATTCCAACTTCACATTATACTATTAGTCAATAAAAATCTGTGCGGCTTCTTCTTTACGAAGTGCTAAATGGTAGCCGCTCACTCGCACGCAAAATGGCGACCCAAAGGGTGCTTTGCAACACACTTCTATTTCATTGCCAGGAACACAACCCATCTCTAAAAATTTTATAGATAGACTAGAATTATTGAACCCAGTGATGATACCCTTTTGCCCTGTACGAAGATTTGCGACTGTTTTCAAATTAGACTAATTCTAAAGAACGCAAATTTAGAAATGAAAATTGATAATAAAAATGATACTTCGTTTAAATCAATTGGGTTTTAGAATTTATTTTTGCATTTTTCCAAAATTCAAAAAATAACTTTTCAAAAAGTCGAAATTTAATGGCAGAGAAGTCAATTACTGGGAATATTTTGTAGTTAGAAAATTTAATCTTGCATTTTGATATATTTACCCCATATTGAGATATATTTGGCGAAAGAGTACTTTTCTTCCTTTTTAAATCATCATTGTAACATTAAAAGCACCAAACCTACCTTTTACTATTTACATAGAAATGATTGAATCAAATAAATCGGAGCGAATACAAGTTTTCCAACTCTGTTTTAACTTACAAGGGCAATTGACTTTTATTGATTCAGAGCTAAAACTGATTCTAGCCACTTTAAACAAAAGCAATATTTTAATAGAAGATATTTTTGTAGGTGTTCGCATTTCAAAATTAATCAAAAACAAAAAATCTAATTTTATACCCTGTATAAACGAAGTTTCAACATCGGGATATGTCGAGATCTTAAAAAAAACTGAGCTGAATGAAAATGAATGGCAAATAATTTTTGTAAAAGTTGCCGATATTAATGTTACAAAAGCCAAAGAAATATCAAGCGAAGCACTTTTTGTGTTGCTCGATGCTATCTTGCATCCTATTTTTATAAAAGATGCAGAGAGACGATATATATATGTAAACAAGTCATTCTCAGTGCTTTACCAAATAAGCAAAAAAAGAGTTTTGGGCTTACGAGATGAAGATTTTCTACATAATCAGAAAGAAATAGATCTTTTGATAAACAGCGACCTTCTGGTAATAAATGATGGTGAAGATGTAGAACTACCAGAGTACACGCATAAGAGAAGCGATGGCGAAAGAGTAAGTTTATTTACTATGAAGCTATCTTATGGCAGTAAGCCAACCACACGATTGATTTTGGGCTTAACGATCGATACCACGGCTCGCAAAAAAAACAAGAAAGACTTAGAAAAAACAAGTTTTGAGCTCGAAAACTTCGTTTATAGAACCTCACACGATTTAATAGCTCCAATAAAAACTCTAAAAGGATTGATATATGTGGGTCGACTGGATCCAAATAATTTTTTAAGGAGCATTTCTCTCGATAAATTTGAAGATGTGTTAAGGGGGCTAGAAATCTACATCAGAGAATTGGTAGATTTTGCTTACAACAAATCGGCCTTGGTAACATTTGAAAAGGTAAATCTGAAAGAAACCATTTTTAAATCATATTACAATGCCAGCAAATGGATGAAACACACTGAAACGCTGCTGAGAATGGATGTTGACCAAGATTTTTTTATTTATTCAGATCTTGATCGGCTAAAAAGTGTACTTCATATTGTGTTGAGCAACGCCATTCAATTTAGCAAATCGGGCAAGCAATATATCGACATAAAAGCTTATCAAGACGACAAAAAATTGATCATTGACGTACAAGATTATGGAGTGGGAATAAAAGAACAAGTAATTCCCAAGGTTTTTGACATGTATTATAGAGGCAACCAAAGTTCGACAGGCTCAGGCTTGGGTTTGTACAACGCGAAAGAAACTTTAAAAAAGATAAAAGGCGATATTATTATTGAATCAAAGTTGGAATTCGGCACAAAAGTGTCGATTATCCTTCCTTTGCAAAAAGTAGTTGATTGATATTTTATCTTTTTGAAATCGAGCTTGCAAACAATATTTGAAGTGCAATTTGTACTAGTTATCGCACCGTTGTTCTAAAAAAAAGTGTCTTGTGAAAATGAAATTTCACAAGACACTTTTTTCATTTCAATCCAACTATTTACTTCGAAGTTGCGGGCTTGCAATCAGCGATCAATTTTTCATTCATTTTTACATAGTCATCATTTTTTTCCGTTTTAGCCATATCAAACGATTTTTTTGCTGCTTCAACAGCTGCTTTGCAATCGCCCATTTTTGCAAGTATTTTTGCTTTCAAATGAATTGTCCAAAATTTTGGATTTTTTTCAATCACTTTGTTTGCCCATTCTAGCGCCTGTTTTAGATCTTTTCCATTGTCGAAATAATAGTTTGCAGCTGCCCAAAAAGTATCTGTATTGTCTGTTTTGGATTTGATATCTGCCATTATCTTGCTATCAGCATCGTTTTCAATACCAAATCTTACCGCTGTGTTTTCCCATTTCAAAACCAAATCAGCAGAAAATTTGCCAAGATTTTCGAATCCAAATGCGAAAGACTCTGTTAAATAAGCTACCGTTTCGACTGGCACATTGAAGCGAATGGCATCGTCTTCTTCCTTGTGATTGTCGGCATTTACGTTCGTCTTTTTGCCAAAAATAATTGTCCATTCTTTCGCATTTGGAATCGAATATAATGCATAAGTGCCACCCGCTATTTTTTTGCCACTTATTATCACCGAATCGCTAAAGGTGATTTTAGTTGGCGAATTGGCTCCCGTACGCCAAGGTTTTCCGAATGGCAACAAATCACCAAATATTTTTCTGCCCTTTACACTTGGTCTGTTGTATTCTACTTTGACATCAATTATTCCCACTTTTTGGGTTACAGTCGATGGCGGGCTCGTAATAGGGGCATTGATTTGCGAAAAGCTTTGGAATGCAACAAATGCTGCAATTATCAAGATTAGTTTCTTCATTTTACAATTATTTTAAGGTTTAATTAACAATATTTTGAAGCAAAGCTAGTGATTAAAAGTTCAATTCAACTTCTAAAAAAGTGAGCTTTCTTATTTCTTCAGGCCCAATTCTCTTAATCGTTCATCTAAGAAAACGCCTGCTGAAATATCTGAAAACTGTTTTGGATTTTGATTATCTACACAACTTTCAAGACAACTCAAGTTCATATCAGATCGGGGGTGAATAAAAAATGGCATCGAATAGCGGGGCAAATGCATCAATTCTTTGGGTGGATTTATTACTCTATGCGTTGTAGATTTGAGTCTATTATTGGTCAATCTAGCCAACATATCACCCACATTTACTACAATTTGGTCTGGAAGTGCTGTTACTGAAACCCAACTTCCATCATTTCGCTTAATTTGCAGGCCATCTGCACTAGCACCCATCAACAAAGTAATCAAATTGATATCTTCATGTGCTGCTGCACGCACAGCATCTGGCTCAATATCGGCAACATTTTCGATTGGGTAATAATGAATGCACCGCAAAATACTATTTCCAGTGGCCACTTTTTCATCAAAGTAATCGGGCGCTAAAGTGAGGTATTCTGCAATGGCTTGAAGTAATTCCAAACCAGCATTTTCCAATATTTTAAATACCTCTGTGCCAATCTGTTGCAAATCTGGCACTTCATCTGGCCAAATATTATCTGCATAATGCACTAGCAACGCGGCCTCTTTTGGCTTATTTTCCTGCCCAATATGCCAAAATTCCTTTAAATCTGGCGATTTAAAACCTTTTGCGGTCTCAATTCTCTTGGGTGTAAAGCCTCGCTGACCAAAGCCATCTGGAATATTGTATTTTGATTTTATGGCTTCTGGCAAATCAAAAAATGCTCTAAAAGAGCGATATAGTTGCTCGGTTTGAAAGGCACTTAATCCATGATTTCTTACAGCCACAAAACCAATTTCATTGAACGCAGTACCTAAATCGGCAATGAATTTCGGTTTTAAAGTATCGTTTCTGAAGTCATTCAAATCTACCGAAGGTATTTCCAATTCCATATCTATTTTTTGTATTTGAATATTAAATTTAGATATTTAACGCAAACTAGGAAATTGAATGTCAAAATTTAAAATTGGCTTAACAGCACAGATTTTTATTGGAATGGCTTTGGGCATAGTTGCAGGCCATTTTTTGCCCGAATATTCTGTCAATCTCAAACTATTGAGCGATATTTTTCTTAGATTAATAAAAATGATTATCGCCCCATTGGTATTTTCTACCTTGGTGGTAGGTATTGCTAAATTGGGCGATTTCAAAACAGTAGGTAGAATTGGGATCAAAACTTTGGGCTACTTTTATTTCGCCACCATTATTTCCCTCACTTTGGGCTTGATCATTGTGAATATTTTTAAGCCCGGGCTAATGATGCATCTCACTTTGCCTACTACAGGTACTGAAACTGGCGTCAGCACCTCTACAGGTACTTTTGGCGATTTTTTATCACGCATGTTTCCCATTAGTTTCGTAGATAGCATGGCAAAAAACGATATTTTGCCAATTTTGGTATTCTCCATATTTTTTGGCATCGGACTAGCTTCTATTGGAGAAAAAGGAAGACCAATTACGAAGGCGCTCGATGCTTTGGCAGATGTGATGTTTAAAATAACAGGATATGTGATGTATTTTGCTCCCATTGGCGTGTTTGGAGCTTTGGCGGCAAATATTAGCAAGCAAGGCATCGGTATATTGTCTGGCTATTTTTATCTAATAGTATGCTACTATGGCGGTCTTTTGTTTTTCTGTTTTGTCATTCTAGCGTTGATATGCTATGTAATGAAAATCAATTTTATTGCTCTTTTTAAGGCAATTAAAGAACCTTCTTTGATCGCTTTTAGCACAGCCACATCGGAAAGTGCATTTCCCAAACTAGTGCTAGCATTGGAAAAATTTGGCTGTCCCCCCAAAATTGTAGGTTTTGTGCTTCCACTTGGCTATTCTTTCAATTTAGATGGCTCGATGATGAACATGACATTTTCAACCATGTTTATTGCCCAAGCTTACGGAATGAATATCAGCATAGAGCAACAAATAAGCATGATGCTGATTTTGCTTTTGGCTAGTAAAGGCGTTGCTGGCGTTCCTAGAGCATCGTTAGTAGTGGTGGCAAGCATGCTCACCACCTTCAACATACCTGGCGAGGGCCTACTTTTGCTTTTGGGAATAGACCAAATTTTAGACATGGGCCGTTCTGCAACTAATGTGGTGGGAAATGCGGTAGCTACTTGCGTGGTCAGCAAATGGGAAAAAGAACAATAAAAATTTTGTGGCCTCAATCAATTTAGTCATTACTGGATTTAATTACTTTTAAAAAACAACAGGATGGCATTGTTCTTCGGGATAAATATTATCTTTTGTTTTCTATCATCTAAAGGTTATTTTTGTTTGACCCAACCTGTTTCGGAATGAACAAAAACAAAATTTTGAACGATCCTATTTATGGATTTATTACCATTTATTCCGAACTTATTTTCGATGTTATTGAACATCCGTATTTTCAAAGGCTACGAAGAATAAAACAGCTGGGATTGACAGATTTGGTATATCCAGGTGCCAACCATACTCGTTTTCACCATGCCATTGGGTGTATGCACTTGATGGAAAAAGCACTTGAATCGCTGCGCAACAAAGGCTACCGAATTTCTGACTACGAATTTGAATCTACTCTTTTGGCCATCCTTCTGCATGATATTGGACATGGTCCATTTTCCCATTGTCTCGAACATACCTTGTTGCAAAAAGTACCGCACGAAGCTATCTCGCTGCTTTTTATGGAGCGATTGAACGAGGAATTTGATGGTGAACTCAATTTGGCCATTCAAATTTTTAAAGGCGAATACGAAAGGGCATTTTTTCACCAATTGGTTTCTAGCCAACTGGATATTGATAGAATGGATTATCTCAATCGCGATTCGTTTTTTACTGGTGTCACCGAAGGCTTGGTGAGTGCCGACCGATTGATAAAAATGCTGGAAATCGTAAATGATGAAATAGTAGTTGCAGAGAAAGGCATTTATAGTGTTGAAAATTTTCTAAATTCTAGACGTTTAATGTATTGGCAGGTGTATTTACACAAAACCACCATTTGTGCCGAAGAAATGTTGATCCAAATCGTAAAACGAGCCAAGTATCTGATTCAAAATGGCGAAAAATTAGAAACCACGCCAGCTTTGAGCCATTTTTTTAAAAACAACTACACTTTAGAAAATTTTCAAACAAACCCAACTTTACTTACAGCTTTCGGTAAATTAGACGATTACGATATTTGGAGTGGAATTAAGTTATGGGTCGATAGCAAAGATCATATATTAAAAACCATCTGCAATATGCTTATGGACAGGCGATTATACAAAATTTTGCTATTCAAAGAAGAAATTGGAAGTATGTTTCTTGAAGATATCGAGGCAAGAATTTGTAAACAATACAAAGTTTCCCAAGAAGATTTGCCATATTTGAGAGTGAAAGGAATGTTAAGCAACTATGGTTACATAGCTTCAGGTAAAAGGATAAAAATTCTCAAAAAAAATGGTGAAATTGTAGATATTTCAGAAGCATCAGATTTGCCAAATATCAAAGCAATAAGCGAAGTTGTAAAGAAATATTATCTTTGCATCCCAAATTTAACCGTAGAAAATTAAAATAAATGGAATTTACTGTTCAGCAGATTGCACATATTCTTGGAGGTAAAGTAGTGGGCGATGGCGATCGAAAAGTAAGTAATCTAGCTAAAATTCAAGAAGGAATAGCCGGGTCAATTTCTTTTTTATCAAACCCTAAATATGAAAACTTTATATATTCAACCAACGCCAGTGCAGTAATTGTAAGTAATACATTTGAGGCAAAGCAAAAGCTAACAACCACCCTTGTTTTGGTCGAAGACCCGTACACGAGTTTTACAGTTTTGCTCGAAGAATATCACAAAATGATGACTTTTCGCAAAATTGGTATTGAAAATCCAAGTTTTATTGGCGAAAAATCGACAGTTGGCAATAATATTTACCGAGGTGCTTTCTCTTATATTGGGCAAGATTGCAAGATTGGCAATAATGTCAAAATTTATCCTACTACCTATATCGGAGACAACGTAGTGATTGGCAACAACACTGTTTTATATCCAGGTGTAAAAATTTACAACGATTGTATTGTTGGCAATTATTGCACCGTTCAGGCAGGTGCAGTGATAGGTAGCGATGGCTTTGGCTTTGCTCCGCAACCTGATGGCACTTACAAAACCATTCCGCAAGTAGGAAATGTAATATTAGAAGATCATGTAGACATAGGTGCTAACACCGTAATCGACTGTGCAACAATGGGTTCTACCATTATTCGAAAAGGCGTAAAGCTAGATAATCTGATTCAAGTAGCACACAATGTAGAAATCGGAAGCAATACAGTAATGGCGGCACAAGCAGGCATATCTGGTTCGTCAAAAATTGGTGAAAATTGCATCATTGCGGGCCAAGTCGGTATCGTAGGGCATATTGAAATCGGAAATAAAATTAGCATTGCAGCCCAATCTGGCGTCACGAAAACGATCAATATTGAAGGCCAGAAACTGCTGGGCAGCCCAGCTTTTGAGCTAAAGCCGCACCTAAGATCATATACGGTATTCAAGAAACTTCCCGAATTGCTCAAACGAATTGAAGAATTGGAAGAAAAAGTTTTACATTTGCTTCCCATTGAGCAAAATTAAGAAGTGAAAAACACCAAGTAGTGAACAACAAACAACAAACCCTCAAAAATAGCTTTACCATTTCAGGCGTAGGCCTTCACACTGGTGCAAATTGTAACATGACGTTTGTGCCGCAAGATGTAAATCATGGAATCAAATTTCAAAGAATAGACCTTCCAGGACAGCCTGTTGTCGAAGCAGATTGCGACTTTGTAGTAGACGTATCTCGTGGCACTACCATTGAAAAAAATGGAGCACGTGTTAATACAGTCGAACATACGTTGGCAGCCCTTACAGGCATGGAGATTGATAATGTGATGATTCAACTCGATGGGCCGGAGCCACCAATAATGGATGGAAGCTCGAAAATGTTTGTTGATGCAATTTCAGATGTTGGAGTTTTGGAGCAAAATGCACTAAAAAATTTCTTTGTAGTTCCCGAAAATATAAGATATGTAGATGAGGCCCGCAAAGTTGAAATTGCAGCTTTACCACTCGATGATTACCGCGTCACTGTAATGGTCGATTACAACTCGCCAGTACTTGGGAGTCAACATGCATCCATTACAGATATTAAGCAATTTCCCAAAGAAATAGCAGCTTGCCGTACTTTTTGCTTTTTGCATGAATTGGAAATGTTAAAAGCCAACAATCTGATCAAAGGTGGCGATCTCAACAATGCGATTGTAATTGTTGATAGGGTGGTAAAAGACGATGAGCTCGACCACTTAGCAAGTTTATTTGGTAAACAAAAAGTAGAAGTAAATAAAGAAGGTATTCTCAATAATGTACAATTGAGATACAATAATGAGCCTGCCAGACATAAACTTTTAGATGTAATTGGCGATTTGACTTTGGTAGGTCGCCCAATCAAGGCTCAAATTTTGGCTGCTCGTCCGGGTCACGCAGCGAACGTAGCATTTGCCAAAAAACTAAAAAAGCTAATGAAACAAACTGCTAAGAGCTTAGCTCCAGTTTACGATCCTTCAGCCCCGCCAGTTTACGATGTAAAGCAAGTTTACAAAATATTACCACACAGCTACCCTTTTAAGATGATTGATAAAATCATTCATTTGGAGGAAACTTTAGTAGTAGGCGTTAAAAATGTAACGATTAACGAACCATTTTTTATGGGTCATTTCAATGACAATCCTGTATTTCCAGGTGTGTTTCAGATAGAAGGAATGGCACAAACCGGTGGTGTTTTAGCATTAGAAACTGTGGACGACCCACAAAACTATTGGGCCTATTTCTTGGCCGTTGAAAACTGCAGGTTTAGAAGAATGATTGTGCCTGGAGACACCATTGTGTATAAGTGTGAATTGATAGCCCCTATTAAAAGGGGAATAATAAAAATGCAAGGCCAAGCGTTTGTGGCCGGAGAGTTGGCTTGCGAAGCCGTAATGACAGCAAGTATAGTAAGGAAACCTGGAGTATGATTCACCCATTAGCGTATGTACACCCTGAGGCTAAAATAGCCGAAAATGTGGTAATTGAACCTTTTGCCTATGTTTCACGTGATGTTGAAATAGATGAAGGAAGTTGGATTGGGCCAAACAGCACCATTTTTGATGGTGCCAGAATTGGCAAAAACGTAAAAATCTTCAATGGTGCATCTGTTTCGGCTGTGCCACAAGATTTAAAATACAAAGGCGAGCCTACGCTTACTAGAATTGGCGACAATACTGTGATAAGAGAAGGCGTAACGCTCAACAAAGGTACAACTGCCAACAATGAGACCTCAATTGGAGCTAACTGCTTGATAATGGCGTATGTACACGTAGCCCACGATTGTATTATCGGTAATAATTGTATCATTGTAAATAATGTACAATTGGCAGGGCATATTACTATTGATGATTGGGCAATGATCGGGGGCACTTCAGCCATTCAACAATTCGTAAGAATTGGAGCCCATTCCTTCGTGACTGGCGGTGCACTTGTGCGTAAAGATGTGCCTCCATTTACCAAAGCAGCACGAGAGCCATTGAGCTATTGCGGTGTAAATTCGATCGGCTTAAGAAGACGCGGCTTTACCAACGAACAAATAAATGACATTGCTGAAATATACCGCACACTATATTTGAGAGGCTACAACAATGCACAAGCCCTCGATAAAATAGAATTAGAAATGAATCCGTCTAGAGAACGAGATGAAATTATAAATTTTATTCGCGGCTCTACAAAAGGGATATTAAGAGGCCCAGATTTAAGAGCTAGTGCACAAAACACCGAAGAAGATTAATGTACATAAAAATGATTTGAAAAACCTGCCAACTACTGGTGGGTTTTTTCTTTTAGAACGGTAGATATCATAAATTTCTCAAAAACAAAAGATGCATGAAGCTATGGAAATTGTTTTAGAAGACATATCGAAAAAATACAACAACCAATGGATTTTTAGGCACATAAACCTGCATCTTACAGAAAACAATATTTATGCGATTACAGGGCCAAACGGCTCAGGAAAATCTACTTTTATATCAATAATTTCAGGATTTTCGCTACCAACAGAAGGGAAATTAGCGTTTAAAAGCAAAAAAATGCTGCTTAGTGAAGATGTATATTTTAAACAAGTGAGCATTGCTGCTCCCTATTTAGAATTGATAGAAGAATTGACATTGACTGAACTTATCGACTTTCATTTCAAATTCGTACCAATACTGACAAACAAAACAAAAGAATCGTTAATTGAATATAGTTTGTTAGAAAATTCAAAACACAAACCCATTAGGTTTTTCTCATCAGGCATGAAACAACGCTTGAAATTGGCATTGGCACTATTTACAGACAAACCGATACTAATTTTTGATGAACCTACCATAAATTTAGATGAAGAAGGCGCTAAATGGTATCAAAAAGCTGTGGAGGAGCTACGACAAAATCGAATGCTAATCATTTCTTCTAATGTGCCTGAAGAATACCGTTTTACAAATAATATCGTAAAAATATCTGACTACAATGTCTAAACGTTTTGCCATTACGGGCGTAGCAGGCTACATTGCTCCCCGTCACTTACTAGCCATAAAAGAGACTGATAGTGAGCTAGTTGCAGCTCTCGATCCTCACGATGCAGTAGGTGTTTTGGATGCATATTTCCCAAAAGTAGATTTTTTTACCGAAACAGAACGTTTCGATCGGCACTTAGAAAAATTAAAACGCTCAAAAAATGGCATTGATTATTTGAGCATTTGCTCACCCAATTATTTGCACGATGCACACATCAGAATGGCTTTGAGATTGGGTGCAAATGCAATATGCGAGAAGCCATTGGTGCTCAATCCGTGGAATTTAGATTTACTTGCAGAAATTGAAAAAGAATCTGGTAAGCGAATATTTACTGTATTGCAATTGAGACTGCACCCTGCAATTATTACCCTGAGAGAAAAATATAAAAATACAATCGAGAGGCACCAAATTAAGTTAACCTACATTACAGCCCGAGGAAATTGGTATTTGTACGCTTGGAAGGGCAATGTAGAGCGATCTGGTGGATTAGCAACCAATATTGGCATTCATTTTTTTGATATGTTGATTTGGATATTTGGGCAAGTAAAATCGTACAAAGTATTAGAAAACAACGACAAAACTACCACTGGTTTTTTGGAATTGGAATATGCAGAGGTAACTTGGGAATTGTCGATTGACGAAAATAATTTGCCAAAATCTATTAAAGATAAAAACCAAAAAACGTACCGCAATATTGAAATAGATGGACAAGAGATAGAGTTTTCGGACGGATTTACAAATCTTCATACAACAGTTTATAAAAATATCTTGTTAGGAAAAGGTTTTGGAATTGATGATGCCAGAGCTTCGGTCGAATTGGTTCATAAATTGCGAAAATCGTAGGTTTTTACTATATTTTGCAAAATCTTAACTCAAAATTATTAATTTAGCAAAAGATTTCTTCTTGTTTAAATTAAATTAATAAGTAAATTATTCATATTTTAACTACCATACAAAATGATTGCAATTGTAGAAAGTGGAACTACTAAGACCAGTTGGTATTTTTTTGATAAATCTGACAAGACTTTTGAGTACAAGACGA
Source organism: Cytophagales bacterium (assembly GCA_046152935.1). Taxonomy (GTDB): domain Bacteria; phylum Bacteroidota; class Bacteroidia; order Cytophagales; family UBA9547; genus CAZMFZ01. The sequence continues at coordinate 18,408 of JBJXGB010000074.1, read as the reverse complement.
TAGGAATGAACCCCTACTATCAAAATCCAGATGATATTCAAAATAACTTGAGCGATTCGCTCATTCCAAACTTGGCATTTACCGAAAAAGTAGATATTATCTATTTTTATGGGGCGGGATGTGAGTTACAGCCCCAGCGCGATGTAATTAAAAAAGGACTAAAAAGTGTATTCCCAAACACAGACATAATCGTGAACCACGATTTATTGGCAGCAGCTCGTGCCCTTTTTGCCAACAAACCAGGCATAGCTTGCATTGCGGGAACAGGCTCAAATTCTTGTCTTTATGATGGAAAAGAAGTGATCTGGAATGTACATTCTTTAGGTCTATTTATGGGTGATGAAGGCAGCGGAGGCTATAAAGGCAAATTACTAATTGCAGATTACATCAGAAGGGCAATGCCAGAACTGATTAGAAATCGATTTGAAGCAAAATACACCGACAGAACCAAAGATATGATGGATGCGGTATACCTAAAACCTTTCCCCAGCAGGTATTTGGCCTCTTTTATGCCGTTTATTATTGAAAATGTAGCACATCCGTACCTATACGACTTGGTATATAAAAGTTTTGAGGCGCAGTTTGATAATACAATTTGCAAATATGAAAATTTTCAAAAATTCGAGGTAGGCTTTGTGGGTTCTATTGCTTTTTATTTGAAAGATATTTTGCTCGATGTTGCAAAAAAGAAGCACGTAAATATTACCAAAATAATCCAAGCACCGCTCATGGAACTTGTAGCGTACCACAAACAAAATGGACTCGTCAATGTATAAGGCACAAAAAAAGCCACCCAAAGAGTGGCTTTTTTGAAAAACCAATAAATACAAAACAACCTATGAATATCTATTAAACTTGGGCAACCAAATTAGATATTAATATCACAAACAACAGTAGAAATATTACCAACTCCACTGTTGTGCGACTTACAAATCGGAATATCTTTGTGAAACTCTTTATCATTTTTCTTATTAGCTGCTTTTTACTTCTATCACCAGCAACACAAAATTATGCCATTTGAAATATTATTAAAATACCCACTAGCAGGTATATTTCATATTATTTTTTTGCACTTTTCTAAGATATGATAGTCGATAAAAAAAACGAAAAGCGTGGCATTTTCTAAAATTCCGATGAAACTGGTCGATTATGCACTTACTTTTTCAACATTGAACTAGGCGCAGTAGCCAAAACTAAATTGTCGATAAAAATTCTTTCAAGATTTGAATTTCAGCAGTCGTAATGGCTGGAAAGTTTGCAATTCGGAAAGTAGAATTTTTAAGTGGTCCATACCCAGAACCAAGTTCAAGGCCGGCAGCTTTGGCAGCTTTTTTGATTTTGCTTACATTTTCTTCAGTAGAACCAACCGTAATTACAGTATCGGATTGCACTTCAGCATTTGAAATATGCAAATGAAAGCCCGCTATTTTTGGTATGAAATCGTACCATTCTTTGGCTTGGTTTTTTATTGTTTTATTTGTAATAGAAATAGGCTCAATAGTTTCCAATACCCTAGATAGCAGATAGATAGCAAGCACATTTGGTGTAAAACTTGTTTGAAATAGCTTGATATATTCTGCCATTTTCAGCAAACTGTTATACCTTCCTTTTATGGCTTTTTCTTCTGCTTTAGCCAATGATTTTGGAGATAATATCAACAAGCCCAACCCTGCCGGAAGGCCAAAGCATTTTTGAACAGAGCCAAATACAATGTCGTATTTCGAAAAATTAATATTAATGCCACCGATGCAAGATGTGGTATCGATAGCTATTAAAGCATTTGGAAATTTTACCTTCGCTTCATCGATTATGTTTTCTTTTACCTGAGTCCCAGTCGAGGTTTCATTCAAAGTAAAAGCCAACATTTCATTATCACTATCTATTTGATAATCAGATAATTGAATCGCTTCATTTTCATCAAATTTATAACCAATCGTTTGAGGAATAATAAATTTGGCATATTCAAACCATTTTTTTCCAAACTCACCATTGAAAAAATGAACTGCTTTAGCATTTACCACATCTTGCGAAATTATTTCCCAAGATTCAGTAGCAGAACCAGTATACAATATAGTGTACTCGGCCGGAATTTCTAATTTTTCATGCAAAAGTTGAAGGCATTTTTTTGAAAAAGCATCAAAATCGCTACTTCTATGGCTGATGCTTAAAACATTTTGATTGTAAGCATCTTGCAAATACTGCTGTACTTGAGGGTATATTTTTGAAGGACCAACGTTGAAAGTAATCACTTTAGGATGTTTGTGGGATAAATTTGCAATTATTTTTAAAATTAATTGTCTGATCTTGATTAGGCGAAAAATCGACTTTCAGTCTTTCGACTTTATTACGTAAAATATCACTTAAAAGTGGTAAAATGATACAAAGCCAATGCGTAGCTTTCTAGCCCAAAACCAATAATAATGCCTGTGCAAACCCTAGAAATATAGCTTTTGTGCCTGAATTCTTCTCTTGCATGGGTATTTGATATGTGCACTTCAACCACAGGTGTCGAAATGGAGGCAATGGCATCAGCCAACGCAATGGAAGTGTGGGTAAAAGCACCGGCATTTAAAACAATGCCATCGTAGCTGAAGCCTATTTCATGAAGTTGGTTAATTAATTCACCCTCAATATTTGATTGAAAATAATGAAGATTCAAATCTGGAAAACGAGATTTTAGCTCCTCAAAATACGATTCGAAATTTCTCGAGCCATATTTTTCTGGCTCCCTCTTACCCAAAAGATTCAAATTGGGGCCGTTAACAATCATTATTTTCATACCAAGCGATATTTTGATGCAAAAATAGATGTTAAAAACGGCTTCATGCAATTCTTAGTAAATATTTACTTGAAGGCATACCAAAAACTGCGTTTTCGACTGTAGGAAACAGAAAAAGACTTTTAAATTATCATTTGGACGTTCTCAAAATGCTCTAGATGTAATTTTCATGCCGAAAAGCCATCATAACTAAGATTTCCATTTAATGGTGCAGCCAATCGCTTTTACAGATTTTTTTGAAACTGCTTTATTAGCTTTAAGTTCTTCAATCGCATTTTCTAAAAAACGCTCTTTAACACCACCCGCATCTTGGGCATTATCATCAATTGCACCTATAAATTCTACGGTAAAATTAGTGGCGTTCTTTCTCAGCAAATATACGTGCGGTGTGCGGCTTGCTCCATAAGCCTTGGCAATGGCTTGGGTGTCATCATACAAATATGGAAAAGTAAAATTCTTTTCTTTCGCTCTCTTTTGCATGTTTTCGTAAGAGTCTGCTGGTTCTTTTGTCACGTCATTTGGGTTAATAGCAACCACAGGATAGCCTTGTGAGGCATATTTATTATTCAAAGCTACTATTCTGTCTTCGTAAAGCACTGCAAACGGGCAATGATTGCATGTGAAAATCACAATTATTCCCTTAGCATCTTTGAAATCTCGTAGCGACATATTTTTACCATCAATATTTTTTAGAGAAAAATCGGCAGCTATATCGCCAGGCTGGTAACCCTGAGCAAAATTGGCAAAAGAGAAAGAGAATAATGCAGCTGCAAATAGGATTCTTATGGATTTCATTGTTTTAGATGTTTAAAGTTATCATTTATAAATAGAACAATTAACCTTCAAAAAAAGTTTTAAATCGAACATTAATTTAGAGAGCTTTTCAATAATTGATCTAGATATTCAAAACTGGTTTGTTTACCAATAAATTCCAATTTCTGCTTATTCTTATAAAACAAGGTAACGGGAATTTGACCTTCCCATTTGGCATCAATTTTATCAATCCATTCATTGTATTTTGGTTCATCCAACAGAACTACTTCTGAGTTCATCATTTTTTTATTCACAAAGTTTCTCACTTTGCCAATATCGCTCTTGAAATCAATACTCACCAACAGCATTTTCATTTTACTTGACTTGTGAACACTATTTAATCGCTCGAAATCAGGCAATTCTTTTACACACGGCCCACACCAAGTTGCCCAAAAGTTAACGATATACACGGTATCGTTATTTCTTTCAATCTTATCAAACAATGTTTCTAGTTTGATGACTTCAACTCTCTTTTGTGCCAACACATCTGTGGCCAGACTGAATGAAGCTAAAATTAAGACTACAATTATTTGTTTTGCTTTCATAAATGGAAAATAAAAAGATGCATTAGCTGTACTATCTTGTGAATAAATATAAAGATACCAATTTGTAAGAAAGAATTACAGTTATTCAATTCACAAAGCTACGAGAATATGCATTGATTTGTTTAAATTTGCTTTATGTTATCAATCAACAATCTTTCCTACTACTTGGGCAGCAGAGCCCTGTATGAAAATGCATCTCTTCATATCAAGCCCAAAGACAAAATTGGACTGATTGGCAAAAACGGAACTGGCAAATCAACATTATTGAGGCTTGTAGTTGGTGAATTTAAGGCCGATAAAGGCGATATCTCGAAAGCAAGCGATTGCACACTTGGGTTTTTGAATCAAGATTTGCTCTCTTATGAAAGTGATGAAAGTATTCTGCATGTTGCTATGCAAGCTTTTGAACGCCAATTGTACCTACAAGAACAAATTGAAAAAGTGCTTCATGAAATGGAGCATAACTATAAAGATGAATTGCTCGACAAGTTAGCAAATCTGCAAGATGAATTTGGTATGCTTGATGGATATACTATTCAATCTCAGGCAGAATCGATACTTGAAGGACTGGGTTTTACTACCGATCAGCTAAAAAAGCCGCTTAAAACTTTTTCAGGAGGCTGGCGAATGAGGGTGATGCTGGCCAAAATATTGCTTCAAAAACCTTCTTTACTACTATTGGATGAGCCAACCAACCATTTGGACTTACCATCTATAGAATGGGTAGAAAATTACTTAACTGAATATGAAGGTGCTGTAGTAATTGTATCGCATGACAAGCAATTCCTTGACAATTGCACCAACGTGACTGTAGAAGTTGCCAATTCTATACTTACAAGATACGAAGGCAATTATGAATTCTTTTTAGAAGAAAAAGCACAAAGACAAGAAATTCAAAAAGGGGCTTTTGAAAACCAACAATCTCAAATTCGCCAAACGGAAAGGTTTATTGAAAGATTTAAAGCCAAAGCTTCTAAAGCATCGCAAGTACAGTCGCGCGTAAAAGCCTTGAACAGGCTTGAAAAAATAGATGATGTTGAGGAAGATAATGTAAAAGTGTTTTTTAAGTTTAATTTCACTACGCAGCCAGGCAGAACGATTTTAAAGTTGGAGGATGTGTCTAAAGCTTATGGACCTCTTCAAATATTGAAAAAAGCCACTGCTCAAATTGAAAGAGGTGATAAAATCGCCCTAATTGGAGCTAACGGCAAAGGGAAATCTACTCTATTGAGAATAATTGCAGGTCAAGAACCCATTGATGGCTTTAGAGAGGAAGGATACAATGTAATTCCTTCTTTTTTTGCTCAACATCAAATGGAAGCATTGAATTTGAATAATGAAATAATTGAAGAATTGAAGCAGGCTGGTAGTGCCAAACTAGAAGTAGAACTACGAACTATTTTAGGATGTTTTTTATTTGCGGGCGATGATGTGTATAAGAAAATAAAAGTATTATCTGGAGGCGAAAAATCAAGGGTAGCAATGGCGAAAACATTGATTTCTGAAGCCAATTTCCTTTTGTTAGATGAGCCTACCAATCACTTAGATATTGCTTCGGTCAATATTCTAACCCAAGCTTTGCAGCAATACCAAGGCACGGTTGTTTTAGTAAGCCATGATAGGGAATTTGTGGCAAACACTGCCAACAAAATATGGTATATCGAAGATCACGAGATCAAAGAATATCCTGGTACTTATGATGAGTATGTAACTTGGAGAACTGAAAGAGATGAAAAAATAAAAATTGAAGGGGTTAAGATAATTCCTCAAATAAAAATTGAGCCAAAAAAACAACCGACTTCTATCGCTAGCAACGATTTCAAAGAAATGGAGCGAAAAATAAAATCAGCTACTCAAAAACTTGAAAAGTTAGAATCTGACATTGAAGATTTTGAATCGAAAATGAAAGCTAAAGAAACTGAAATGGCCAAACCAGAAATATTTGCAGATCAAGATAAAATAAAAGTGTTGAATTCGGAGTACGCCAAATTAAAAAAAGCTGCTGAAGAAAAACAATACCAATGGGATTTATTGGCTGAAGAAATTGGCGTGTTAGAAAGAGAATTGGTATAGATTTTCTATTGTGAAATTAAATGTATTTTTGGTTAAATAACTTTTTCAAAAATCTCGACTAATACCAAGTAAATCAATGAATACCAGCATAATAACCGAAAGAGGTTTCTATATTATTACCCTTGATGGTGATCTCGATGCTAGTTCAGCATTGCAATTAGATACAGAAATTAAAAAAGCATTAGAACAAAACGAAAAGAAGATCGTAATAGATTGCAGTAAGTTAAATTATGTATCTTCTTCTGGTTTGGGTGTGTTTATTTCATACCTCTCAGATTTTGAAAAAGACAAAATATACTTCGCTTTGCTTCATGTTAAGGATAAAATAATTAACACTTTGAATATTTTGGGCTTAACCAAGCTGCTAAATATTATTGAGAAATTACCAAATGTTTAAGTCTACAGTTACGAAACATTATTCCACTTTTTGTTCCCTTCAAAATTTAAGAAATATCAGAAATTTTGTTGAAGAATCCCTTTCAAAAACAAGTTTGAATACCAAAGATGCTCAATTGATCGTGCTTGCGGTCGATGAAATTTGTAGTAATTCTATCATTCACAGCAACAATCAAAACCCAAATTCATTGATAGACATCTTATTGAAAATGAATAAAGGAGAAGTAGTAGTAGAAATAAAAGATAATGGCAAATATTTTAATTATAGCACCTATAAGGAACCTACTGTTTTGCAACTCATAAAGAACAAAGCCAAAGGTAGTATGGGTCTGATGATTGTCAGAAATGTCATGGACAAAGTAGAATACAGGCATCAAAAAGACACGAACATCCTTCGCCTATCGAAGAAAATCTGAAATTGAATCATTTGTTTTTTGCTTTCCATTTTGGTGCGAAAACACAGATTATTGCAATGCCATTTCTACTTAGCATAATAGTAAACCCCAATAAGATAACAACGATGTCTTTTATTGGGGTTTTGGTTAAATAAATGAACGCTTTGGTAGGGCATTTCGCAGGCAGTAAATAGAAAAAATCAAACAGCAAGTTGTTTTTTGTTTAATGAGGAAATACTTTTTCGCACCCGTTTTCACTAATTCAAGGGACTATCTTAGCAAGTATTTTCACATACAAAAACTATTACTACTTTTTTATTTATATATATTATTAAAAAAATTATAAATCAACTCATTATCAGCCTATTGAAATGTACTGACATTTTTAGAATCATAATACTCGTCTAATACAAGTACAATAATGTCGAATCTTTTTTACCGTGCATCCAATCCAATCTCACCATAATTTCAAATTACCATCCTCTTTCGCTCCTTTAGTGAATGATAGTAGCCACAAATAGTAAAATACCCACAATATCTGTTGTAATCAGTAGAATAAATATAATATTTGCACCCTACAATTTCATAAGTATTCAATTTTAGGTATGCTCAATAATACAAACGATTTTTTGGTGATAATGGCAGGTGGGGTTGGCAGTAGATTTTGGCCGTATAGTCGCACAAAGTACCCAAAACAATTTCACGATATTCTAGGCACTGGTAAAACCATGCTTCAACAAACCGCTAGTAGATTTGAGGGCATAATTCCCAATGAAAATATTTATGTTGTTACCAACAAAATATATGCCGATCTAGTAAAGCAAAATCTGCCTTTCTTAACCGATAATCAAATTCTGCTCGAGCCTTCTGCCAAGAATACCGCTCCCTGCATTGCATTTGCGGCCTATAAAATTGCCAAGAAAAACCCGAAAGCCAATATTGTGGTATCGCCTGCCGACCATTTTATCCAAAAAGAAGAAGAATTTAAGAAGACAATTGCCACTTCGTTAAGCTATTCTGCGGCAAGCGAATCTATCTTAACGATTGGCATCGTGCCTACTCGGCCAGATACAGGCTATGGCTACATTCAGTATGACAAAAACACGCAAACTGACATCAAAAAAGTAAAACGATTTGCCGAAAAGCCAAATAATGAGACTGCTTTACAGTTTTTGGCAAGTGGCGATTTTTTGTGGAATGGAGGCCTTTTTATTTTCAAGGTGCAGATCATTAAACAATCTTTTAGAAAATACATGCCAGATATGGATTTACTATTTGACTCGGATCTGTATTATACTGATCGAGAGGCTCAATTTATAGATGCAATCTATCCAAAATGCGATAGCATTTCGATCGACTATGGCATCATGGAAAAAGCAGATAATGTACACGTTATACTTGGGTATTTTGGATGGAGCGATGTAGGCACTTGGAAATCTGTGCACGACTTAGCCGAAAAAAATGCTGAAAAGAACGTAATTGATGGCAACGTATTTACTTACGACACACACGACTGCATAATTAAGACGCCTAAAGATAAATTGGTGGTAATCAATGGATTAGATGGATATATCGTAACAGAATTTGATGGTGTACTAATGATTTGCAAAAAAGACGATGAGCAAAAAGTAAAAGAATTTGTGGCCGATTCAAAAAAGCATTTCGGAGATAAATTCATTTAAGATGCTCCGCAGTATTTTCAAATTCAGCCTTGCAATTTCAAAAATACAACTACAAACAGTTTTCAATGGCATTTTTTATCCTTGCGTCAATACTATTGTAGTCAGCTTTGATAAATTTTTCACCCGTTACTTGCTCGTAAAGCTCAATATACCTGTTGGTTATCAATGCAACAAAATCATCTGGCATAAAAGGCACCAGTTGCCCTTCTTTACCTTGAAATCCATTTTCAATTAGCCATTGGCGTACAAATTCTTTTGATAGCTGCTTTTGAGCCTCCCCTTTTGATTGCCGATCCTCGTATCCTTCTACATAAAAGTACCTGCTTGAATCTGGCGTGTGCACTTCATCAATCAAGATAATTTTTCCGTCTAACTTACCAAATTCGTATTTAGTATCTACCAAAATCAACCCATTTTTATTGGCGATTTCCTGTCCACGGTTGTACAAAGCGCGTGTATAAGCCTCCATTTGCTCATAATCCTCTTCACTCACAATATTTTGGGAAATAATATCGATTTTGGAAATATCTTCATCGTGCCCTTCTATTGCTTTTGTTGTTGGGGTGATGATTGGATATGGAAATTTGTCACTTTCTTTCAATCCTTCAGGCATTTTTTCGCCACAAATCAACCTTTTTCCCAAACTATACTCTCGCCATGCGTGTCCAGAAGCATACCCACGAATCACCATTTCAACCTTAAAAGGTTCGGCTTTCAATCCAATCGACACATTGGGATCTGGTGTCGATAGTAGCCAATTTGGTACGATATCGGCAGTAGCTCTTAAAAATTTGGTAGCCACTTGGTTCAAAACTTGCCCTTTGTAAGGTATAGCTTTAGGTTGTACTACATCAAAAGCCGAAATGCGATCGCTGGCAACTACAGCCATTTTATCCCCGAAATAATACACATCACGCACTTTACCTTTGTAAAAGCCAGTTTGACGATTAAACGTAAAGTGGGTTTCTTTTAGTCCGCTATTTGACATAATTCGCTAGGTGTATGAACATACTATAATTAAAATACATTTTAAAGAATAAATTAAAACGTCAGTAAATTATTCTTAAATAACTTAATGGCAATTGAAATCAACACGATACCAAATACTTTTCTCAACACATTTACACCTGCTCCGCCCAATATTTTTTCAATTTGGTTAGAGAGCCTTAACACTATAAAAATAAGCACCAAATTTACAGCAATTCCCACCAAAATATTTGAAACTTGGTATTCGGCTTTCAATGAAATAATGGTAGTAGCAGTACCTGCACCAGCAATAAGAGGGAAAACCAACGGTACGATGGTAGAAGTTGAATCGTGATGTGACTGGAAAAAATGTTTATCCAAAATCATTTCTAAACCAAGTAAAAATATAATGATCGCACCCGCAATGGCAAAAGACTGGACGTCAATCCCGAACAGTTTCAATATGGAGTCGCCCACAAAAAGAAAAACCAACATTATCAAACCAGACACCAAGGTTACCTTCGCTTCTTCCAAGGCACCATGCTTTTTTCGCAAGTCAATAATAATTGGAATTGCACCAACGATATCAATTATTGAAAACAAAATGAGAGAGACAGAGGCTATTTCTTTGAATGAAAACATACTACAAAGGTTTTCTGTCAAAGATATTATTTCTCTGATTCAAATCCTTCATCAACGAACAAATCTTTTTTGCGTGAAGCTGCCACTGCTAGTGCATCGCAACGTTCATTTTCAGGATGCCCAGTATGACCTCTCACCCACTTAAACTGAACTTGATGTTTACGATAGGAAATCAAAAATCTTTTCCACAAATCTGCATTTGCACGATCTTTATACGCTTTTCGCTCCCAATTAAATACCCAGCCTTTAGTTACCGAATTTATCACGTACTCGGAATCAGAAATTATGGTTACATCCAAACCTTCTTTATTTAAAGCCTCGAGACCAGCAATGGTTGCCAAAAGCTCCATTCTATTATTTGTGGTAACACGAAACCCAGCCGAAAGCTCTTTTATATGTTGGTTGTATCGCAATATTACACCATATCCTCCTCTGCCTGGGTTTCCAGAGCAAGCACCATCAGTAAAAATTTCTACCATTAAATAGAATACTAAAGTTTAGTTAATGTATGAAGCCAGCTAAATAAATAAATAAATGCTAGAAAACCTTTTCTATAAAAATATTGATAATTTCAATAAAAATCAACACAATTATGATCCACTCTAGAAACGAACTTTCACGATGTTGCAACAGATCAGTAAATAATTTCATATTATTTTCAACGATTTTCAACCGATAATCCACATCTCTAAATCTGATACTAATTTCAAAAATATCTTTCAGTCCACCATCTACCTTCGAAAGATACTCATCGTCCCAAACCGACTCTGGATTATCAAGAATATACAAATTATCAAGAATGCTATTCTTAATATTAAGTGTTCTGCCAATAAACCGCAACAAATCTTTTTTAGGAATCTTAATTTTACCGTATTTCTCAAGCTGTTCGGTCAATTGCTTCGTACCCTCCAAAATATCATAACTCACAGATTCATAATAATCCATGGCTACACTTTGGCCTACGTGCAACATGCAAATCCTTACTACTTTTTCGTTCAATTCTGGTACTGAAATCGAATTATGCTTAAAAGTTAGTTTTTCACCTAGCTTTTCTTCTACTATAAAGTCATCATTGTATTCTTTGTCAATTATTTTTTCTAAAAACTCACTCAAAAACTTCAATATCGAGCTTTTTTCAAGCACATTATAGCCACCAAGTACAACTATTCCATAATTAAAAATATTTAAAAACTTACCTTCCTCTAGTACATAAAAAAGTTCATATACGCTGGCTATCGTAGCTTCAACTTTAAATTCCTTTCTGAATTTTCTAATATTGATTTGCTCTGCAAGCTGAAAGGCCTCAATTTTTAGCGGAGACATAATTCAAATAGTTGGGGTAAATAAAATTAATTTTGCAATTATCTATTCTAAGTTAGATTTAACATTTGGAACAAACAAAAATCTTCGACACATTCATCGCTTACAACAAATATTAATCTAAAAAACAAAAACCCTCAAAGAAATCTCTGAGGGTTTTCACTTTCTACAATTGGTAATAAAATCAATATGGTCTAGCACCAGTAAGTGTCAGTCCCAAACTTCTGGCGGTGCCAGCTACCATGCTCATAGCCGATTCCAACTTGTAACAATTCAAATCTGGCATTTTAATCTCTGCTATTTTCTTCACATCGTCCCAAGTCACCGAACCTATTTTATTACGGTTTGGCTCGTTAGAACCTTTTTGTTTTTTAGATGCTTCTAATAATAGATTTGCCGCAGGAGGTGTTTTAATTACAAATTCAAACGTTTTGTCTGAAAATACAGTAATTAAGACTGGTAATACTTGTCCTGGTTTATCTTGAGTTCTTGCATTGAATTGTTTGCAAAACTCCATGATATTCAAACCTTTAGACCCTAATGCTGGTCCAATCGGTGGAGATGGGTTGGCAGCTCCTCCTTTCACTTGTAGCTTCACAAAGCCAGTTATTTCTTTTGCCATTTTTAATTTCTAAAATAAAATTCTACTAATAAATATATTTAAACACGAACTGAGGCTGTCACCAGATGGTCAGGAAGCTTTTTCCACCTGCATATAACTCAATTCTAAAGGGGTGTTTCTACCAAAAATTTTTACCATTACATTCAATTTTTTCTTATCATCGTACACTTCTTCAATTGTACCAATAAAACCACTGAATGGTCCGTCCATCACTTTTATTGATTCTCCAATCAAATACTTCGACTCTGGTTTTACTTGAGCCAAATTTCCTTCTTCAATTCTACCTAGGATTCTATTAATTTCAGATTCTTTAATTGGCTCAGGCCTTTTCAAGGCTTTCGTTTTACCCTCGCCAAGAAAGCCCAGCGAACCAGGAGCGTTATTCAATAAATGCAACGTTTCTCCATTGTTCAAATCAGCACTCAAATACATATAACCCGGAAAAGAAATCTTTTCACGGACTACTTTTTTGCCATTTCTCAATTCATACACTTTTTCAGAAGGCACTAGTATCTCATGTACAAATTGAGAAAGGTTTTGTCTAGCCAACTCGCTCTCCAAATAAGCTTTCACCTTTTTCTCTTGCCCGCTAATCGCCCTTAATACATACCACTTAATCTCTATCTCTGCAGCCATCTTTCTTAGTATATATTAGAATGAACGATAAAACCAGTTCATACCATTCTCAAAAACAAAATCGACCAAACCTAGAGCAAGAGATAAGATCACCGAGGCTACCAATACCAACACAGTGCTTGATTGTAAATCGCTATATGAAGGCCAAGAAACTTTGTTCCGAACCTCATCAATCGATGTTACTACGTATTCTTTTATGTCGTTAAAATTCATAATATCAATTTTTTAATGTTGCACGGAAGGTAGGTCTCGAACCTACAACCTACGGTTTTGGAGACCGGCACTCTACCAATTGAGCTACTCCCGTTTAAAGTATTTTTTAATTGGGGTGCAAAGGTACACCAATTAATCAGTAATAAAAAGTCCCGATTCAACACCGGGACTTTCAATTACTATTTTTGTATTAAACTAAAGTGTAATTTCAGTAACCTGACCAGCACCTACAGTTCTACCTCCTTCACGGATTGCAAAACGTAGACCTTTTTCCATTGCAACAGAAGCTATCAATTTAACATTGATAGAAACGTTATCACCTGGCATTACCATTTCAACACCTGCAGGCAATTCAATTTCACCTGTTACATCTGTAGTTCTGAAATAGAATTGTGGACGGTATTTGTTGAAAAATGGGGTGTGACGACCACCTTCTTCTTTTGAAAGAACGTAAACTTCAGCTTTGAACTCTAAATGTGGTTTAACAGATTTAGGTGCACAAAGTACCATTCCTCTGCGGATTTGCTCTTTGTCAATACCACGAAGAAGGATACCAACGTTATCGCCAGCTTCACCTCTGTCTAACAATTTACGGAACATTTCAACACCAGTACAAGTAGATGTTAAACCCTCGGCTCCCATACCAATAATATCGATAGTTTCACCTACTTTGATAATACCTCTTTCAATACGACCAGTAGCTACAGTACCACGTCCAGTAATAGAGAACACATCCTCAACTGGCATTAAGAAAGGAAGTTCAGTCAAACGTTTGGGAATTGGGATGTAAGAATCAACAGCTTCCATTAAAGCGTCAATTGTAGCTACCCATTTAGCATCACCATTCAAACCACCCAAAGCAGAACCTTGGATAACTGGAATTTCATCTCCAGGATATTTGTAGAACGATAAAAGCTCGCGAATTTCCATTTCAACTAGCTCTAACAATTCAGGATCATCAACCATGTCCACTTTATTCATGAATACAACGAGTGCAGGAACACCAACCTGACGAGCCAAAAGAATATGCTCGCGTGTTTGCGGCATCGGACCATCAGTAGCAGCTACCACAATAATTGCACCATCCATTTGAGCGGCTCCTGTAACCATGTTTTTCACATAATCCGCGTGACCAGGACAGTCAACATGAGCATAATGGCGATTTACAGTTGAGTACTCAACGTGTGATGTATTGATAGTGATACCTCTTTCTTTCTCTTCAGGAGCGTTATCAATTGATGAGAAATCTCTTTTTTCGGCAAGACCCTTGTTAGCCAACACCATAGTGATAGCTGCAGTTAAAGTAGTCTTACCATGATCTACGTGACCAATTGTACCTATGTTTACGTGAGGTTTTGATCGGTCGAAGTTTTCTTTTGCCATTTTAAATTTTAATTCAGAGTTTGATAAAATATATTGATTACAATTAAATCCTATGTAAATATTGAGCTGTTGAAGAGAATTGAACTCTCGACCTCTTCCTTACCAAGGAAGTGCTCTACCCCTGAGCTACAACAGCTTTTGAGATAAAAGAGCTAGGAACAAAGAGCAAAGAGCATCTAAACTTTTAAGAATCTCTGATCTTTAATCTTTGTTCTTTTCTCCAATTTCAAAGAGCGGAAGACGAGACTCGAACCCGCGACCTATAGCTTGGAAGGCTATCGCTCTACCAACTGAGCTACTTCCGCATTAAACAATTCACAATTTGAATTCCTTTGTTTCCAACTAAAATACTTATACCATATTCTAGTACAAAAAAGATCAAAGTGGGGAGAGAAGGATTCGAACCTTCGAAGTCATTACAACAACAGAGTTACAGTCTGTCCCATTTGGCCACTCTGGTATCTCCCCTTCTGGATAATCTAAGTAATTAATGCATTGCCATTTTTACAAACGGAGTGCAAAGATAAAGGGAAAATCTTTTCAGACAAACCTATTTTCAAATTTCTTATCGAAGGAGAAAATTATTTTGTAGCCACAAAGAATAGATCAAAACAGAAATCAGTGTTAGTAGATAGGGAAAAGTCATTAACATCAATATCAGACACTAAATTCGAATTTGATCTCAGCATTCTGTTACGATTCATCCTATTTAAAATATCGTACGGAACTCTCAGCCAACTAGCAGGAAGTCTATTTTGAAGGTCTAAAACATCCCAACTAGCAATATCTTTAACAGCTTTTCTATTCAAGTCAAAATAATCAAATACTTTTCTATTCCCTGTAATGCCTTTAACATCAACATGTCTAAAGAATTTATTCAATAAAATTTGAAGCTGGCTGCTAGTATACTCTCTTTCATGCCAAGGATTTCTTGTCAATGTTAATGCACTATTTGGGGTTGCAATAATAGCTTTTCCACCAGTTTTGAGAACTCTTTGAATTTCTTTCACAAAAAATTCATCGCTACGAATGTGCTCAATCACTTGAAACGCAATTACAACATCAAATTGGTTGCTTTGTATATCTAAAAATGGTGGAACATTGGTTTCAATGAATCTAAAAGAAGGATACTTTAATGCCAACTGGTCTAAAAGAGCCCTATTCTTATCAATTGCTGTATATGAAGAGCAATAAGGAGAAAGGGTCTCCATACCTCTTCCTTCACCACAACCTACTTCCAAAATATTTCCCGAAACAATACCTTTAGCAGCTTCATATGCAAATAGTAAACGTTGGTGAATGGGATTATCAGAGGGTATTTTTGATGAAGTAATCTCTGTGGTAATTTGTGACATTAGTAAAACTTAAGCATTGAACCGTAAATATATTGAAAAATGCTAACTAACGAAATGATGAATCATTTAACAATAAGAATACAGGCTCAGATCATAAAAAAGTTATTTTAACGATTAGCTTTCTACTAACGAAATAATCACTAACCATTTGAATCATTTGCCAACAATTTCTGCCGAGCTGCTTTGTAAGCTAATTTCAAATATTATTTAGAGTGCACTGCCATATTTTATTCCACAGTTTGTGTTAATGCTCCAAGACACAAAAAAAGCCACGAATTCCTCCATGGCTTTTTCAAAATTTGATTCCTAACAATTTAGTAGTTAGTACCAGCTCGTATCATCGCACATCTAAAGCCTATCGTTGATGTAGAAGAATCTTGATACATAAATCTTCTTGTACCGGGAGATAACCAATATGCTACGTCCTTCCAAGACCCACCTTTGTAAACTCGCACAGAATCGTCAACTAAAGATAACCACTCTTTTTTGTTATAATTTCTAGCTTCGTCGAAAACACCATCCCTTCTCAATGAATTCAAATCATCAAAATCGGAGAAAGAAGTCGCTCGATATACATCATAAACCCATTCATTCACATTCCCAGCCATGTTGTACAAGCCATAATCATTTGGAGGATAGGAATACACATAATCGGTAATCATAGCACCATCATTCAGTTTTCCGGCAACACCAGCATAATCCCCTCTTCCTCTTTTAAAATTGGCTAGGAAATTACCCATTTGATTGCCATATGGGTTTCTCAGAGCATGACCATCCCAAGGATAAAGTCGAGCATGAGTTTGATTTTCATCTAACCACTGTGTGCCTACCAAAGCTTTTGCAGCGTACTCCCATTCTGCCTCAGAAGGCAACCTATAATCCGGAAGAATTAAACCAGACTCCAAAGGAATACGACCTCCTGCTTTGGAAATATCAACCAAATCAGGTCTATCCGCTTTTACAGCCAACTGCCTGTTAACAACAGTAGTTCTCCACTTACAGTAAGCATCAGCCTGATTCCAAGAGACACCAACCACTGGAAAATATCTAAATCCAGGGTATCTAAAGTAATGATCGACATAAGGGTCGTTGTAGGACAAAGCTTGTTTCCAAACCGCAGTATCAGGTACCGCACGCAAATAAGCAGGAGACTGAGTTCCTCCAGAATCCTTCGCTATGTAGAACAAATACTCTAGCCAATGTATGTTCGCTATTTCAGTCTCATCCATAAAAAACGAAGTAATGGTGACAGTCTTCTCGATATTGTCATGCGTATTCATCAAATCTTCTTCGAAAGAACCTAAAATGGTTCTTCCACCTTCAATAAAAACCAAGTTAGGAGCTTCAGGCTGACCTTTATACGGATTCACCTGAAAACTACTATCCTCATCATTATAAGGAAGACCTGTAGTAGTACTGATACTACCAGGATCGCTGCTGTTTGGCTTTCCGCCTTTTGAACATGAAACAGTCAGAACACCGAGCGCGAGTAAGTATGGAAAATACTTAACTAATAATTTCTTTTTAAACATATTAATCTTATGAAAGATTGCTAATCAAAGTTTTCGCTAAGATAAGTAACTATTTTTTAACTGCAAACAGATGACTAATAAAATAAGTAAATAATATATTATTGCTCAATAGCGTCCTAAATGAATAAAAAAGGAGCAGGTAAGCTTTTAACTCAAAGCTAACTGTGAGGTGCACAATAAAGCACCCTCCTTCTTAATATCAAACATAGGTTTATTTTCTAAAATTATTGGCAAATTAGACGGTTCAAAATTCAAGAAACTTGTAGCCGATCGGTTAAGCGAAGATTCATCTTTGCTTAACGTTTGGGACAGCAACGGTATCTTTTTGTAGTGAGGCATCAAGAGAACCTACGATATACCGCGTTAAAAGAGATCCAGTCCATGATATCAAACATTAAAACATCCTCAAAGACGAGATAATTGAACCCGAGAATCCAACAACGAGAGAAAAACACAAAGAAAAACTTCGCAAAATAGCAGTTTGGGATGAGAAAAACCAACAAACTACAGGAATGATCACTATCCAAATATCTTGGACAGCAACACAATAAGTCAGCTTTACAAAAGCTGACGGCAAATAGAAATCTTTTTTAGAGAGATAAAGCAACTATTTCACATCAAAAGCTTTCTTGTAACTTCAAAAAATATAGTGATGATTCAAATTTGGACAACCATGAACACTATACTCATCCTAAAAGCTATAGCAAAATTGGTTAGCATCTGCCCAACTTAGTTGCGTTTATCAGATTGAATATTTTTGTCAAAATAGAACTTCAAACTTGGCTAGATAAGCCCTTCGAAGAACCACCAAAGAAAGAAACTAGCAGATATATGCATGGGATTCTTTTTTGAAGATAAATAAACTATAACACCATTTAATAGAATCAAGTATTACCTTCTTTATTACCAGATGATGAGCCACATTGCCTATTTTGATAAAATCAAAAGCTCTTTCAATATATTCAAATGTCGAATACATTAAAAGAGCTCTAAATAAGGTTGGCGGCTACATACTCTTGCGCATATTATTGCACTACCATCTGCGTTACGGGGCTT
>JBJXGB010000200.1:0-13693 GCA_046152935.1 Cytophagales bacterium | reverse complement strand
GATGTGCTTTTGGTAGGTGATTCGGCTTCCAATGTTATTCACGGTCATTCAACAACTTTGCCCATTACCCTCGATCAAATGATATCGCACGCCTCTTCGGTGGTGCGAGCGGTGCAAAGGTGTTTGGTAGTGGTAGATATTCCATTTGGGGCTTATCAAGGCAATTCATCAGAGGCTTTGCGATCGGCAATAAGGATAATGAAAGAAGCTGGCGGCCATGCTGTGAAAATGGAAGGTGGCTCAGAAATAAAAGAATCTATCGTGAGAATATTAAGTGCAGGTGTGCCAGTAATGGGGCATTTGGGCTTGATGCCACAATCGATTTACAAATATGGCACTTATAATGTAAGAGCGAAAGATGATGTAGAGGCCGAAAAACTGCTCAACGATGCCTTGCTTTTGCAAGAGTGTGGTTGTTTTGCCATTGTGCTAGAGAAAATTCCGGCCATACTTGCTAAAAAAGTAGCCGCTGCCTTGCGTATACCAGTAATAGGCATTGGTGCTGGGCCCGATGTAGATGGCCAAGTGCTCGTAACGCACGATATGCTGGGCATTACTGACCAATTTCAACCCAGATTTTTAAGAAAATATGCTAATTTAGGCGAATCTATTACGCATGCCGTTCGCAATTATGTGAAAGATGTGAAATTAGAAGACTTTCCTAATGAAAGCGAAAGCTATTAATCCAAAAAACAATTTAAGATGAAAAAAATTGCCCTTATTTTCTTTGCCATTTTACTAATAATGGCTTGCACTAAAGATGAGCCAAAGCCCATTACAGCCGCCAATGCCAGCCAAACAGATTATTCAATTTCGCCCCCAAAATACAATGATACCCTCGAACGCCAATACAAATCGTTCAATCAATGTGTGTACAATTTGATGAAGACTTATTATTATTGGAATGATAAAGTGCCGAAAATCGATTACAATTTGGGTAAGTACCAAGCAGATCCCAATTTGCTATTGGATGATTTGAAATATACTACCTTTGATAAATATTCATTTATAGCAGATAAGTACACCTCCGATCAACTTTTTGAAGAAGGCAAAGAAACGGGCAAAGGCTTCAATTTGGCATTTTTCGATGATGTAACCATCATGATAAACTTTGTGTACCCTGGCTCACCAGCCGATGTGGCAGGCTTGTACCGCGGGATGATAGTAAAAAAAGTGAATGGCTCAGATCTGGTGAGTGCAGCCAACAACGGTACGGCTGGCGATTTGCTTTCGGCAACCACCAACACCCTTCAGGTGATAGATTCGAATGCTATACTGAAGAATATCAGTGTCACCGATGCTAGTTTTGCTCTCAAAACCGTGTCTTTGAAAAAAATAATAGACCAAGATGGTGTAAAAATTGGCTATTTGGTGTTTAATTCTTTTTTAGGACCATCAGAAAATGAGCTAAACGATGCCTTTGCCTATTTCAACCAAAATAATGTGACAGAATTGGTGCTCGATTTGCGCTACAACGGTGGTGGATACATCTATATTGCCAACCAACTAGCAGCACAAATTGCTGGCGACAAAGCCAAAGGCAATGTATTTATGAATATTATTTACAACAACGATTTGAAGCAATATAACGAGCCGTACTTTTTTACCACCGTTACCAGTTCGCTCAATATCAGCAGGGTATGTATCTTGGCTACTCGCAATTCTGCATCATCTAGTGAGCTGGTTATCAATTGTTTAAAACCGTATATGGATGTAAAACAATTTGGCGGAATTACCTATGGCAAACCAGTTGGCTTTTCTGGTTTTGGCTATGGCGATAAAGAAATATACGCTGTGCAGTTTTCATCTACCAATGCAAACAACGAAGGCGAATATTTTACGGGCATTGTTCCCAATCAATACAGCACCGATCAATTCAAATACCAATTGGGCGATGTGAGAGAAGATATGCTGGCAGATGCGCTGTATTATATTAAGAATGGCAGTTACAACACTAGCACAGTAAGGCTACAAGCCAGCACAAGCAAATACTTTGAATTAAAAGGCTTAAAATCTATATCAGGTACATACTAAATCAACCAGCAATATGAAATTTACCACATTTGTAATCATTGGTATGGCTACGGTAGCCAACAGTTTTGCGCAAAAAGCCACCAGTGGCGAAGATCTCATTCGTAAAATGCATAAAAAGTACCACAATAATTTCAACGCCAATATCACATTTATCCAACTCAACCAAGATTTTGATGCGGCAGGGAAAGTGACACACTCGATGTCGTTCGAGGCATTTCATTATCCAGGCAAATTCAGAAACGACAAAGGCCCAACGCCTCAAAAAGAAGGGTATATTGTGGCCCACGATATCATGTATGAATTTAAAGATGGAAAGATCGTCAATCAAAAGCCATGTGTGATGGACGTGGGTCTGCTTACTGGCGATATATATTTCATGTCGGTCGATAAAGCAGTAGAAGAGTGCCAAAAACACGGCTACAATTTTGCATATTTTCGAGAAGATATGTTTAAAGGCAAACCTGTATACGTAGTGGGTGCTAAAGATAAGGCCGATGAAAAATCACCCCAATTTTGGATCGATCAAGAAGAGTTGTACGTGGTGCGCGATATTAATTTTTCTGAAGAAGACAATGAATTGGAAGATATTCACTTTCTCGAACATGCCAAAGTAGAAAATGCTTGGGTAGAAGAAAGAGTAGAAATATTTGTGAATGGTAAATTGGTAAAAAAGGAACATTATGCCGAAGTAAAGGCTAATAATGAGCTAAATCTCGATATTTTCGACTCAAAGAAAGTAGGTACTGTTCACTGGCGCAATAAATAAAATACAACTGTCCGAGAGTTTGAAACTTTCGCTAAGCAGAAAAATCAAACATACTTTTAACCTTAAACCAAACAATTTCGTGAGCATTTTAAAAGAATTTAAAGAATTTGCTGTCAAAGGCAATGTTATCGATCTGGCAATTGGCGTCATCATAGGAAGTGCTTTTGGAAAAATAGTATCTTCATTAGTAAGTGATGTAATTTTGCCACCAATTGGTGTTTTGGTAGGTGGTGTAAATTTTAAAGACATCAAAATAGTGATAAAACAGGCCATATTAGATAATGCGGGTGCTGTAACTGCACCTGAAGTTACCATCAATATTGGCAATTTTCTGCAGACTCTTTTTGATTTCACTATGATAGCGTTCGTCATTTTCTTATCAATAAAAGGGCTTAATAACATGAAAAAAGAAGAACCAGTAGCACCAGCAGCAGCGCCTGAGCCTTCAAACGAAGAAAAATTACTGACGGAAATAAGAGATCTGCTAAAAAAATAGCCTCTTCGTTTTTTGCATCTTTCCAAACCCGTTTGCCTTGCAAATGGGTTTTTTATTTTCTCATAGTAATAAATTCATTTTCGCCTATTTTTGCACTTCAATTTCGAATAAATGGAATTATCGCAATCAAACCAATACCAAATACAAGGCATCGCTGTCGAAAAAATAGTGGAGGAGTTTGGCTCGCCACTGTATGTGTACGATGCCCAAGTTATTGAAAATCAGGTAAATAAATTAAAGGCTGCATTTTCTGGGCTAAACCTCAAACTAAAGTATGCATCAAAAGCCCTCACCAATATTTCTATCTTAAAATTGATAAAGAAGTATGGTTGCGAGGTAGATACTGTTTCGCTCGAAGAAATAGAAGTAGCGCTGAAGGCTGGCTTTAATCCAAATGAAATACTGTTTACCCCAAATAGTGTAGGGATTGATGAAATCGTGAAAGCAGTAGAACTGGGTGTATTCGTAAATATAGACAATTTATATATTTTAGAAGCCTTTGGCCAAAAGTATGGCAATACCCAACCTTGTTGCATAAGAATCAACCCACATATTGAAGCGGGCGGAAATGATAAAATAAAAACAGGCCACAAAGAATCAAAATTTGGTATCTCGATCGACTATGCAAACGATATTGTGGCTGTAGTTGAGAAATACAACATCAATATGATTGGCTTGCACATCCATACAGGTTCAGATTTTTCAGACGTAGATGTGTTTTTGCAAGCTTCCAACCTTCTTTTTGATTTTGCCAAGCGATTTAAAAATATCAAATTATTTGATTTTGGTAGTGGCTTTAAAGTAGCATACAAAAAAGGCGACAAAACCACTGATGTGCAATTGCTAGGCAATAAAATCGCAGCATCCGTTAAAAAATTTGCAGCAGAGTATGGCTCAGAACCCGAAATTTGGTTTGAGCCTGGCAAATATTTGGTAAGCGATGCAGGTGTTTTGTTGGTTACTACCAATGTGTTGAAAAAAACGCCAGCTACCACTTTTGCTGGGGTCGATTCTGGGCTCAATCACCTCATCAGGCCTATGATGTACGATGCTTACCACGAAATCATCAATATTTCAAACCCAAAAGGAAGTATTTCTGATTTTTCAGTGGTTGGCTACATTTGCGAAACGGACACTTTTGCATGGCAACGATCGATAAACGAAGTGCGAGAAGGCGATATTTTAGCCATCTTGAACGCAGGTGCGTATGGCATGAGCATGAGCTCAAATTACAATTCTCGTCCTCGTCCTGCCGAAGTATTGGTCTACGATGGCAAAGCCCATATCATCCGCCAAAGAGAAACTTTAGCGGATGTGCTTAGAAATCAAGTAGATATTGATCTATAAAAACATTTCAAATACTACATTTCATTTAAACGTCAAAATCATTAGTATTGTAAAAGCGATACCATTAATATTGCAACATCAACAAAACCTTAATCATTATGTCAAAATACAAATCTGGAGTACTATTTGGAGACGAATTACAAGCATTGTATGACGATGCTAAAAATAACAACTTTGCCCTGCCAGCGGTAAATGTAATTGGAACAGATAGTATAAATGCGGTGCTAGAAACTGCAGCAAAAGTAAATTCGCCTGTTATCATTCAATTTTCAAATGGTGGAGCACAGTTCTACGCTGGTAAAGGCATGCCAAACGATAAGTTGCAAGCCAATATTGTAGGTGCGATTAGCGGTGCAAAACATGTACACGAAGTGGCCAAACATTATGGTGTGCCTGTAGTGCTCCATACCGACCACGCTGCCAAAAAATGGCTGCCTTGGATAGATGGGTTGATAAGTGCAGGTGTCGATTTCAAAAAAGCAAATGGTGTGCCACTTTTTAGCTCGCACATGCTCGATTTGAGCGAAGAGCCTTTGCATGAAAATGTTGAAATTTCTACAGAATATTTCAAAAAAATCAATGCTTTGGGCATGGCTATTGAGGTAGAATTGGGTGTAACTGGTGGCGAAGAAGATGGTGTAGACAACAGCGATATCGACAACGAAAAATTATATACCCAGCCCGATCACGTGTGGCAAACATATCAAAGTTTAGCCAAAGTGGGTTCGAGATTTTCAATAGCAGCCGCTTTTGGAAATGTGCATGGTGTGTACAAAGCTGGAAATGTAGAGTTGAGGCCTATTATTTTGAAAAATTCGCAAGATTATGTGAAAAAGCAATTAGGAACTACAAGCGACAAACCATTGTACTTCGTATTTCACGGTGGTAGCGGCTCTGAAAAAGAAAAAATTGCAGAATCGTTAAATTACGGTGTTATCAAAATGAATATCGATACAGACATGCAATGGGCATTCTGGGAAGGTATTTTGAAATATTACAAAGGAAAAGAAGGCTATTTGCAATCGCAATTGGGTAGCCCAGACGGGCCCGATTCTCCAAACAAAAAATACTACGATCCACGTGCATGGCTTCGCAAAGGCCAAGACAATTTCGTGGTTCGATTGGAAGAAGGCTTCAAAGATTTGAATGCTATCAACAGAAACGCTTAAACAAATTAGTAATTCGTGATTATTAATTATGGCAAATTCCTTTTGAATGCATTGATAATCATGAATTACTAATTACTAATTAATTAACATGGCTTGGTTTAAAAGACAAGATAAAGGCATAAGTACTCCTACCGAATCCAAAAAGGAAGCTCCAGACGGACTTTGGTATCAGTGCCCCAGCTGCAAAAAAATTCAACACATTCGAGAGCACAGCAACCATTCGTGGACTTGCATCAGTTGCAATTACCATGAAAGAATAGATGCAGCACGCTACTTCGAACTGCTTTTTGATAATAACGAATTTAGGGAAATGGATGCTGAAATGACGTCTGGCGATCCGCTTGAGTTTGTTGATACCAAAAAATACCCAGAAAGAATAAAAGCGACCATAAAAAAGACGGGGCTGAAAGATGCTTGTCGCACTGCTTATGGGCAAATGAATGGCGACTTGATCGTGATTTCATGCATGGATTTTAGTTTTATTGGCGGCTCGATGGGCTCGGTAGTGGGCGAGAAAATAGCCAGAGGCATGGACAAAGCCATGGAATTGAACGTGCCATTTTTGATGATTTCTAAATCGGGCGGAGCCAGAATGATGGAAGCTGGCTACTCGTTGATGCAAATGGCAAAAACATCAGCCAAGATTGCTTTGATGGATAAACGAAAAGTGCCTTATATCTCATTGATGACTGACCCAACCACAGGTGGTGTAACTGCTTCGTATGCCATGACAGGCGATTTCAATATTTCCGAACCTGGTGCATTGATAGGTTTTGCTGGCCCAAGGGTTATCCGCGAAACAATAGGTAAAGACTTGCCAGAAGGCTTTCAAAGTGCCGAATTTTTATTGGAACACGGCTTTTTAGATTTTATTATCGACCGAAAAGAATTGAAAGAACGGCTTGCAAAGCTTTTGAAAATGATAAGAAAATAAAAAAAGCCACCTCAATTATTTGGTGGCTTTTTTTTGAGAGCATTGATTTCACCTATATTTTCTCAAATCTTGCAGCGTCTTTTGGCACTTCACCCGTGAGCGTTTCTAAAAATGTTACAATTTTTGAGGCCTCTAGATCACTAAGCTCCTTATTTAATTGAATTTTGGCCATTATTATCACAGATCTTTTCAAATCTTTCACACTGCCATCGTGAAAATATGGATAGGTTTTCGTTACATTTCGCAGTGAAGGCACTTTAAATCTGTATTTATCCGAATCTTTTTTAGTGAGATCTACCATGCCGTTGTCAATTTTCGCACTTCCTGTATATTTCCAATAGTCATCATATTTCCCAAATTTTTCGTACATACTGCCGCCCATTGCCACACCCATGTGGCAAGTTTGACATCCAGTTTCAATGTACAATTTCAGCCCTTCTTTTTCTTCAACAGTCAAGGCTTCAAAATCATTGGCTAAAAACTTGTCAAATTTTGAAGGTGTTGCCAAAGTCCTTTCAAAAAAACCAATGGAAGCTGTTAGATTTTCATACGTGATTTTATCGTTTGGGTATGCTTTTTTGTACAATTCTCGGTAGCCTGGTACAGCAGCTATTTTTTCAATTGCCATTCCTTTGTGGGCAATTCCCATTTCCACAGGGTTCAAAATCGGTCCTTGAGCTTGTGCTTCTACATCTTTTGCCCTGCCATCCCAAAATTGAACGAAATGCAAATAGGCATTTAATGAGGTTTGCGAATTTCTGCCGCCTCTTTTTCCATCTGTACCGGGCGAAGTTGGCTCGTTATCAACGCCAAAATTTTTCAAATTGTGGCAAGAATTGCAACTTATGTTGTTGTTTTTGGATAAGCGGGTGTCGTAATAAAGTAATTTGCCCAATCGCAATTTAGCCAAATTCTCTTCGGTAGAGTCTATTTTTACCCCATACAAAGGCTTAAATAATTGATTGCTTTTGAGCCAAAGCTTTGCTTCGTCTTTACTTACTTTGTAAGAATTTGCATGGCTGGACTTTATTTCAACAGTTTTTTGATCGCTGCAGCCAATGAAGGCGGTTGCAATTACTAAGATTAGAAATGTGTTTTTCATCAAGATACGGATTTATTGTTTGTTTTGATAATATAGTTTTCAACCTTAATCAACCTTTAAAAAGTTCACAGCAAGCAGATTTTTGTAATATTTTCTGTTTTCGTAATCCTATTATATTACCATTAAATAATTGACATCATCAAATCAAAAAAAATGAACCCAAGTATGCTTTATTTTGTATTAACTTTGTGTTAATAAATTTGGGGTCGACCGGTATTGACGGCATGTGTGGCTGTGGGTAAAAGCATGCATGGAGCTGAAATGAACTCCATTCAAAAAGTTGTTTCGAACAATAACAGGCGAAGAATCTTACGCCCTAGCTGCCTAGTCAGAGACTAGCCAGCTTGTGTCCTTCCATCCTACTTCCTGATGGGTGGGTAGAGGGCATCGAAAATCAGGAATGCTGCTCGAAATGCTATTAATCGGGCTCAAGACAAAGTAGCTAAGGTGCAAATTGGTAGTCTCCAGCCTGCTTGCACACGAAAATTAAGGAGAGACTAAGCATGTAGAAGGCTCATCGGTGGCCTTGTCCGGACCAGGGTTCGAATCCCTGCGACTCCACTAACTAGAAAGGCTTTTGCGATGCAAAAGCCTTTTTTGATTTGTTCAATTATATTCCTATCTTTGTGCAAACTATTGCCATGTTTTCCAAGAATATTGCCGTTTTATTTTTGATTTTTTCATACTTCTTAAGTCAAGCACAAAACGCTTTTACTGAACAAGATAGAAGGATATTGCAAGAATTAAATGTAAAAATGTCTGGTCTTGAGCAAAGGCAGACTGGATTTGAGCAAAGGCTTCTTGAATTAAGAGAAGATATGAATAAGCGTTTTGAGCAAGTCGACAAGCGTTTTGAGCAAGTCGAAAATTCGACAGATCGAATTTACACTTTTCTGACAATACTGAGTGGTCTTTTTGTGGCATTTATGGGTGGAATGTTTTGGTTTTTGTACAGTGAACGAAAAAATCAAGTGAGATCAATTGAGCTAATTCAAGAGAAGATCAATCTTTTAGAAGCTAGTAATTTGCTGGTAATGAAGGTATTGTCTGCCTTGAAAGAATTGGCGAACAAAGATAATAATGTGAAAGAGGCACTTTTGCACCACAATTTGATTTGATTTTTTGGCGTAGCCGCACAGCTTTTTTAAATTTGGACAATTTACACATCCAAATAAAAAGTAATTCTTGCTCTATTCAATTTTTTGATAATTCCTGTTTGTATCCGGTGCAACCTTCCTATTTTTGTTAAAATCCAAAATATGCCTAAAATTCTTATCATAGATGATGAAAAAGCCATCAGGCAAACGCTAAAAGAGATATTGGGATACGAAAAATATACTGTTGAAGAGGCAAAGGATGGTGAAGAAGGACTAAATCTATTGCTCAAGAATGATTATGATGTGGTATTGTGCGACATTAAAATGCCAAAAATGGATGGGGTTGAGGTTCTAGAAAAAGCTAAAACGCAGGGAGTTTCCGCTCAATTTATTATGATTTCGGCCCATGGCACTATTGATACTGCTGTCGATGCTACCAAAAAAGGGGCTTACGATTTCATTCAAAAGCCACCCGACCTCAATCGATTGCTTTTGGCCATCAAAAATGCACTCGACAATAAAAATTTATTGACCGAAACAAGGGTACTAAGGCAAAAATTTGCCAAAGGCTATGAAATAATAGGCCAGTCGGCAGCGATACTTTTGGTAAAAGATATGATTGCTAGAGTAGCACCTACAGAAGCCAAAGTATTGATTACAGGCCCAAACGGGTCGGGTAAGGAATTGGTAGCCAGACAATTGCATCAATTAAGCAAGCGAAGCCAACAAGCATTTATTGAAGTAAATTGTGCGGCCATTCCAACCGAATTGATCGAAAGTGAGTTGTTTGGGCACGAAAAAGGCTCGTTTACTTCAGCAATTAAGAATAGGATTGGCAAATTTGAGCAAGCAGATGCTGGCACTTTGTTTCTCGATGAAATTGGCGATATGAGTTTAAATGCCCAAGCCAAAGTACTGAGAGCCATTCAAGAGCGAAAAATATCAAAAGTAGGTGGTGAAAAAGAGATTGAGGTAGATGTGAGGCTGATAGCCGCGACCAATAAAAATTTGCAGAAGGAAATTGAAGCTGGTAATTTTAGAGAAGATCTTTACCACCGCTTGGCAGTAGTGATAATACAAGTGCCCTCGCTCGATGAAAGAAAAGAAGATATTGAACTTTTGGTGCTGAATTTTTTGAAGGTTATCAGTAAAGATTACGGCTCAAAGAACAAAGATATCGAAACAGAGGCTATTAATTTCCTCAAAAAACAAAAATGGAGTGGGAATATAAGAGAATTAAGAAATGTAATTGAGCGTCTTTATATTATGAGCTCGCAAACAATAACACGCCAAGACACAGAAAAATACGCGGCTAAGTAAAAAAACTAAACGTTTTTTACCTTTTCGATGGCATTGGTCTTATTTTTTAAATAAGTGGGGCAAGTTCTTTGTGGAGCACATGCACTGGCAAGCACTATAAAAGACACCAAAGTAATAATTGCAGCTTTCATTATATTTTATTTGATTTTTGCAGTCGAATAGATATTATATTTTGTAGCCCTATTTCAAAATCCGAAATAGAATATGGCTTGATATTTATACAATAATAGATATTTTTATTTTTAATAAAAAAGCATTTTTTGAAAATTGATTTTTATCTCTCGAAAAACCTCAAAATTAAGGCTTTCTTTGGCCAATTAATCAGTTGATTTGTAGCATATTGCCAAGAAAATTTGGCTACAAGTAAATGTAGATTAATTCTTTAGTATTTAGACGCAATGTCCATTCGCCTCAAGATCATCCTTATTTTTAGTCTTTTTTGCTTGGCGCTGTCTGGCACTTTGTCGTTTTATATCTACTTTTATTCGGCTGGCTATCGCAAAGAAGTATTTGAGAACAGCCTATTTGTAAAGTCGAAACAGATAGCCTATCTCTACTCAAATACATCAAATATCGAGCAGCTCGAAAAAGTACTCTCCAACGCAGATATTATCAATTTATACGATCAAAAAATATACATCATTCTCGAAGATTCGACTCTAATATACTCAAACACACCTTCAGATACCGCTACCAGTGCCCAATTGGCGTTACTAAACCAATATTCTAGCCTCGATTCGCAATATGTGTATATTGATAGCAGCAAGTTTGAAACGGTAATTACGCAGTTTAAAACACGAAAAAGCACCCATTTGCTGCTAAATAGTGCCATCGACTATCTTGGGCACGATAAAATCAACAACTTAAAGTCAATATTGATATTGGGCAATGCCTTTTCGTTTTTCCTTTCTCTATTTTTAGGTATTATTTTTTCCGACAGCATCATTGGTCCATTACAAAAAATAATAAAAGAGGTAAACACCATTGCTGGCAATGAATTTGATAAGCGAATAGATGAGGGCAATGGAAAAGATGAATTGGCTCAACTTTCGATCAATTTCAATCAAATGCTGCAGCGAATGCAAGAAGTGTACATAAGCCAAAAAAGCTTTATTTCGCATGCTTCGCACGAATTGAGAACCCCTTTGGCAAATATTTTGGTAAATCTTGAAACCACACTCCTATTTGAAAAAGACATAAAAACCACCAATAAGCAGATAAAAGCCTCGATAGACCAGCTAAAACAATGTATCGAACTCACCAATGGCTTGTTGCAATTGGCATATATAAATAAAGAATTGGCGATTGTTTATGAAAAAATAAGGCTTGAAGAATTGCTGATGGAAGAGATAACCATGCTAAAAAACAAGCATAAAAAGCAACAAATATCGTTTGAAATACTGCATTTGATAGAAAATGACAACAACCCTGTGGAAGTGCAAGGCAATAAAAGCCTGCTTGCCACCTGCATAAAAAATATTTTGGAAAATGCCAGCAAGTATTCAGACCAAAAAAAGGTAGCAATTCAATTGTCGAAAAATGCTTTTGACTGTGAAATAAAAGTGGTAGACAAAGGTATTGGTATTCCTCAAGCCGATATTTTTCATTTATTTGAGCCATTGTATCGAGGCTCAAATACGCACAAATTTCAGGGATTTGGTATCGGACTTTCGCTTTCGCACCGCATAATATTGCTCCACAAGGGTTTTTTAGGCATTTTTTCGGAATTAGGAAAAGGCACTACCATTACACTAAAGTTGCCCTTGGCTGTAGATTAGAAATTTTCTAATGTCAAGCTAACTTCATTCTAATAAAAAATAAGTAAATAGGGGCTCACTTAATTAAGTATTTGACATGAAAAAAATTATTTTAAGCGCTGTTATCGTAGGCCTTGCGATCGCTGCACAAGCTCAAACCAAACCAAAACCAACAACTGTTGGTGTTAATTTTGCTGTTGCTCCACCAAAAACATCTACTGGTGTGAATTTTGCTGCTGCCCCACCAAAAACTTCGACTGGTGTTAATTTTGCTGTTGCTCCACCAAAAACTTCAACTGGTGTAAACTTTGCAATCGTTCCACCAAAAACTTCAACTGGTGTAAACTTTGCAATCGTTCCACCAAAAACTTCAACTGGTGTTAATTTTGCTGCTGCCCCACCAAAAACTTCAACTGGTGTTAATTTTGCAATCGTTCCACCAAAAACTTCAACTGGTGTTAATTTTATCAGCTTACGCTAATATTTAGCTACGAAATAACAACCTAGACCTAATTTTGAAACCTCACGACAGCAATTGTTGTGGGGTTTTTATTTTATAGTGCTAGCTTGTCTCCTATCAGAGATTAGGATAATCACCACTAAAATGAGATAGAACCAAGTTTGCATTTAAGTTGTAAACTTTGCTTTTAATTCTACTTTTTACTTCATTTATTTGCAAACCATTCAAAAATCGTACTCCATTTCAATAATGATACTAAATAAATACAGCCGCACCCTTACACAAGACGAAACCTTACCAGCCGCACAGGCCATGCTTATTGGCTCTGGAATAGCTGAGGAAGACCTAAGTAAACCATTTGTAGGCGTAGGAAGTACTGGTTTTGATGGCAATCCTTGCAATATGCACTTGGTAGAATATGCTAAGATGGCAAAAGACGGTATGGCAAAAGACGGTATGGTAGGCTTACAATTTACAACTATCGGTGTGAGTGATGGCATTACCAACGGCAATGATGGCATGCGTTTTTCTTTGCCTTCTCGCGATGTTATTGCCGACTCGATCGAAACGATAGCAGGTGCTCATTTTTACGATGGATTGGTAACGGTAGTGGGCTGCGACAAAAATATGCCTGGGGCAATCATGGCTTTGGCTCGTTTGAACAGACCTTCAATTATGATTTATGGCGGTACCATTCATGGTGGCGAGCACAAAGGCGAAAAGTTGAACATCGTATCTGCATTCGAAGCGCACGGCAAGCAAGTAGCGGGCACCATTACCCCAGAAGATTTTAGAGAAATTATCAAACATTCTTGTCCTGGTCCTGGCGCTTGCGGAGGTATGTATACTGCAAACACGATGGCTTCGGCAATTGAGGCGATGGGTATGAGTCTGCCGTACAGCTCATCTACACCGGCCAGAAGCGATGAAAAGAAAAATGAATGCAGAAATATTGGGGCTGATATTCTTAATTTATTAGAGAAAGACATCAAACCAAAAGAAATAATGACACGTGAGGCATTTTTCAACGCCATGAAAGTGGTGACTGTTTTAGGCGGTTCTACCAATGTGGTGTTGCATCTATTGGCTATTGCGCGCACGGTTGGCATCGAACTTACGTTGGCCGATTTCCAAAAGGTAACAGACGAAACACCGCTTTTGGCAGATATGAAACCAAGCGGCAAATATTTGATGGAAGATTTGTATAAAAT
>JBJXGB010000061.1:0-3248 GCA_046152935.1 Cytophagales bacterium | reverse complement strand
TTTCATTTGCCCAGTCATTTGAAAAAAAACAAAGTATTTGGGTTGATAGCATTTTCAACACCCTAAATCCAGACCAGAAACTAGGGCAGCTTTTTATGATTGCCGCCTATTCAAATCAAACAGAAGTAAATTATCAGAAAATTGATTCTTTGGTTGGCGTATTTGGCGTTGGCGGTTTAATATTTTTTCAAGGCGGGCCCGTGCGTCAGGCATTGCTCACCAATCGTTACAATGCCAAAGCTAAGATTCCACTTTTAATAGGTATGGATGCAGAATGGGGAATTGGCATGCGATTGATGGATAGCACCATTAGTTTTCCACGCCAAATGACATTGGGGGCTTCGCAAAATCCAACTCTGGCCTATAAAATGGGGGCAGAAATTGCCAAACATTGCAAAAGACTAGGTGTTCATATCAATTTTGCACCTTCTGTTGATGTAAATAACAATCCTGACAATCCTGTAATTGGCATTCGTTCTTTTGGTGAAGAAAAAGAAAAAGTAGCCGAATTTGGGTTAGCTTATATGAAAGGAATGCAAGAAAATGGCATCATGGCGAGTGCCAAACATTTCCCAGGCCATGGCGATACAGATGCAGATTCACATTTTTCTTTGCCTGTCATCAATCATGATAAAAAAAGACTGAATGATTTGGAATTGTATCCATTCAAGAAATTGATAGCCGAAAATGTAATGAGCATAATGGTAGCCCATATTCATATACCAGCTTACGATAATAGACCTAACATTGCCACCACGCTTTCGCCCAAAGTAGTGAACGATTTGCTGAAAAAACAGCTCAGATTCAAGGGGTTGGTGATTACAGATGCTTTAAATATGAAAGGCGTGGCCAAATATTATGCCCCTGGTGAAGTAGAATACCAAGCACTTTTGGCTGGTAACGATGTGCTTCTTTTCGCTGAAGACGTGCCGACTTCAATCCTAAAAATCAAAGAAGCCTTTGCCAATGGAAAACTTGATTCCATAGAAATCTACGAAAGAGTAAAAAAGATACTGAGAGCAAAATACTGGTCTGGATTGAGTCAAAATCCATTTATTGACACTACAAATATTTACCAAGATTTGAATTCCAATGCTTCAAAAGCAATTAGAAATGAGCTTTATGCCCAATCATTAACGCTACTGAAAAACGAAAAAAAAACAATCCCATTTAAAACAATGGATATCAATACTTTTGCTTCTGTCGCTATTGGATTCAAAAAAAATAGCGATTACCACCAAATGCTTGATAATTATGCACCATTTACGCACTTCGTAGCCAATAAAAATACTTCAGATTCCGTTTATGATAAATTAATCGACAGCCTTTCTAATTTCTCTAGGGTAATTGTGAGTTTACACGATTTGAATAATAGAAAAAAGGAAAATTATGGTATTAGCGACAATACACTCAGTTTTATCAAAAAATTACAGAGCAAAACCAACGTCACTATTGTTCATTTTGGCAATTTATATGCCTTACGAAATTTCGAATTTGCCCAAACTTTGATCTGTGCTTTTGAAGATAATGAAGCCACCAGAACTACTGTACCACAAATGCTCTTTGGTGCTTTACCAATCAAAGGTAAACTTCCTGTCAGCATTTCTCCCGCATTCAAATTGGGAGATGGAATCAATTTAAACCAAAAATTAGATAGATTAGCGTATGCTTTTCCCGAAAATTTGAGCATTTCTTCTACGAATTTCTATGAGCTCGATTCGATTTTGGACGAAAGTATAAAAGATGGATCAACACCTGGTATGCAAATTTTAGTAGTGAAAAATGGCAAGGTTATTTATAGAAAAAATAAGGGCTTTCATAGCTACGATAAATTGACTCCTGTTACAAATAATACAGTTTACGATATTGCATCTGTAACCAAAGTAGCGGCCACCATGCAGGCAGTTATGTTTCTGAACGATTGGGGAAAATTAGATGTAAATTCTTTTTTGGTGGATTATTTACCTGAATTGAAAGGATCAAATAAGGAAAAGCTGATCTTAAGCGATGTGATGGTTCACCAAGCTGGGTTATTGTCCTATGCAGATTTTTGGAGAAAGACAATGGTAAATGACAAATTATCGGACAGGTATTATTCACCAACAAAGTCAAAAGCATTTCCAAATCAGGCTAGCAATCAATGGTTTAGTTCATCAAGCTTGCCCGATTCAGTTTGGCGATGGACAATTCAAACGTCATTAAGCACGGAAAAAGCTGATACAGGATGTTATGCTTACAAATACAGTGATCTGACATTTTCATTTCTAAAACGAATTGCTGAAAAACAATTGAATCAAACTTTGCCCGATTTTTTAGCTCAGAATGTTTATAAACCATTGGGATTGAGAACATTGACATACAATCCTTTAACTAAACTTTCAGTAAATTCTATTCCGCCTACCGAAGAAGATAAAACTTTTCGCTTGGCAAAAATTCAAGGAACTGTCCACGATCAAAATGCCAGTTTAGTTGGTGGAGTGGCTGGTCATGCCGGTCTTTTTGGAAATGCAAACGACTTGGCAATATTAGGGCAAATGCTTTTGCAAAAAGGTACTTATGGAGGCACAAAATATTTCAATCCGGAAACCATTGAATTATTTACAAGACAGCAATATACCAATAACCGCAGGGCATTGGGCTGGGATCGCCCTTTTCCGCCCGATGAAATTTCTTTGGCTTCTCCAGAGGCTTTTGGACACACAGGTTTTACAGGCACGGCCTGGTGGATTGATCCGAAAGAGCAATTGGTATTTGTTTTGCTCACGAACCGAACCTATCCATTTGCTGAAAATAAAAGATGGACTGAAAAAAGCGTTCGAACCAAAGCCTTAAATGCTGTCTATAAAGCAATCAGAGATTGAAAATTTCACTTTCAAAATCTCGCTATTCGACATTTGCAATGTCGAACCTAGATAACTAAGATTTCAAATCTTTTTAATCTAGGTTCGGGATTATAAATCCCAAACAGCCCACTTAGCTATGCTTGTACTCACTTAAAACAATATTAAAAGTGGAAAAGGAAGAAAAAAATATAATTATTTACAATACCCAAGACGGCAAAACTGCGGTATCGCTTTTGACAAAAAGTGGTACGGTTTGGATGAACCAAAACCAACTTGCTGAACTTTTTGACACCTCTAAACAAAATATAGGTCAACACACAGCTAGCATACTGGAAGACAATGAATTAGCAGCTAATTCAGTTGTAAAGAATTACTTTACAACTGCCTCAGATGGCAAAGAGTACA
>JBJXGB010000059.1:0-4010 GCA_046152935.1 Cytophagales bacterium | reverse complement strand
ATCGGATAATTTTGACTAAGATGCGAAGTCAAGCACTTTAACAATAAAATAATTCTTCTTGCCTTTTTGAACCAATAGGTATTTGTTTTGCAGCAATTCAAATTCTGCTTTGGCATTGGGTTCTGCTGCTTTGCATCTATTCCAAAATTAAGACAATTTATCTTATGGCTTGTTGGTGTAAAACACGCAACAAGGGCGAGAGAACACCAACTACGGCAAGGCTTTGGCATTGGGTTCGGCTGCTTTGCATTTATTCCAAAATTAAGACAATTTATCTTATGCAATTTATTATTTATAGCTACTAGGCTTGTAGGTGTAAAACACGCAACGATGGCGAGATAACACCAACTTTGGCAAGGCAAGAAATCAAAAATCAATGATATCTGTTAAAAGTTTCTATCAAAAATCAAAAAAATAGTTCCCATTATGATCGTTGAATTTACACCTACAAGTAGCAAGGTGAAAAAAATGGGTGTTATTTTTATTTGGTAGTCCTTCGTTCCTGTTCGAATTAACACATCAGTAAAATAAGCGATTGCATATATTATGTTCAAAGGAATGAATGACCAAAAGACGATAAACATGCCAATAGGATGACATCTAGCGAAAACTATTAAACTTAGGAAAGAACTAAAGATGGAAATAAAATATGTCAAATTGAAAAACAACATTCTTTTGTTCCACCATTGTGAGATTAAATCATTGTTAAGTTCTTCTGGCTGTGTAAGTAACCGAATTATAAATCTTTCAAACATCTTTAAGAAATATAGTTAAGTAATGATACTAGATACTGAATTATGATAAAGATAGTGTAACACTTTGATATTGGTTAATCATTTTCTAGTTGGATGCCGTTTTTATACTGAAGATCTATAAGTTTTTCAAAAACCTTATAGGTTTTAGTAATAGCCTAAACTATCCTACCTTCACTATAAAATAATTCTTCTTGCCTTTTTGAACCAATAGGTATTTGTTTTGCAGCAGTTCAAATTCTGCTTTGGCATTGGGTTCGGCTATTTTGATCTTATTGATGCTTACGCCACCACCTTCTATCATTTTTTTTGCTTCTCCTTTTGATGGAAAAATTTGATTTTTAGTTGTAATAGATACCAAATCAGCAACAGAACTAGTACTCTCATATTCTGATTTTGAAATATCTATTTGAGGTACTCCTTCAAAAACACTTAAAAAAGTGGCTTCATCTAATTTTTGTAAGGTTTCGGTTGTGCCTTTGCCAAAAAGAATCTCCGAAGCTTCAATCGCCTTTTCTAATTCAACTTTGCTATGCACCCGTTCTGTAACTTCTTCAGCTAATGCCTTTTGCAATATTCGTATATGAGGCGCTTCAGTATGTTGTTTTTTCAATTCGTCTATCTCGGCTTTTGATTTCAAAGAGAAAATAGGCATCCATTTTTCAGCATCTATGTCTGTTGCGTTGAGCCAAAATTGATAAAACTGGTAAGGAGAAGTTTTGATGGGATCGAGCCAAATGGTACCACTTTCTGTTTTGCCAAATTTTCCTCCATCAGCCTTTGTCATCAAAGGACAAGTGAGGGCAAAGGCTTCGCCATTTGCTTTTCTGCGAATAAGTTCAGTACCTGTTACGATATTGCCCCATTGGTCAGAACCACCTAATTGCAATTTGCAGTTTTTATTCAAATAGAGCCAATAAAAATCGTAGCCTTGCAGCAATTGGTAGCTAAATTCGGTAAATGAAAGACCTGTTTCTAACCGCTTTTGAACAGAATCTTTGCTCATCATGTAGTTGACAGTGAGGTGTTTACCCACATCTCGCAAAAAGTGAAGGAAACTAAATTCCTTCATCCAATCGTAATTATTGAGCAGCTCTGCACCATTTTTATTATCCCCAAAATCTAAAAATTTCAACATTTGGGTTTTCAAACTGCTCACATTGTGCTGCAAATTTTCTTCAGAAAGCAAGTTTCGCTCGGCCGATTTGCCCGAAGGGTCGCCAATCATGCCTGTGGCACCGCCCACTACGAGTATTGGTTTGTGGCCAGCTAGTTGCAAATGTTTCAGCATCATTACCGAAACCAAATGCCCAACGTGCATCGAATCGGCAGTAGGGTCTACACCCACATAAGCTGTAACCATCTCTTTTTCAAGCAGTTGCTCAGTGCCAGGCATTATATCGTGCACCATACCTCGCCAACGCAGTTCTTCAACAAAAGTCATTTTCAATACAATTTTGGTGCAAAACTAATGATTAAGTCTGTAAATGAAACGCTTTGATGATTTGGCGATTTTAATCAAGGAAAAAAGAAGATAGAATAAGGATTCAAAAAATGGTTGTCATAGACCTCCAAGGTTTTAGAAAACCTTTGAGGTGTTAGTTGAATAACTGATCAGTTTACTTTTTATATTTTTCCTGTATTTCTTGATAAATATGAAGATTAGCTTTCGCTTCTTTCATCCTTTCAGGGAAAATAGGATTTTTGCCATACCTTTCCTTTACTTTTTTTATCAATTGAATAGGATCCAATACAATTATATTTTTATCAGATTTCATGTCTTTATTATGCTAAATTCTGAGTAATCTTTTGTCAAATCAATTTCTGTAGAGATGTTTTTACCTTCCTCTATTCCAAATATAAGGTATTTATTTTGAAAATCTTGGCTATAGTTTACAATTATTCTGAGGTATAATTTGGTTCTAGAAGGCGTACTCCCAATAAAATTAACTTGTGCATTAGGGTATTTATCTAAGAAAATAGCAATTGACTTTACGACAGTCGCCATTATTTTCTTGGTATCTCCATTGTTTGAAATACTTTTATCGCTGATCTCACCTGTTTCAATATTTAAGTCGCCAAAAGCAAGATTAAAAATATTTTCGGCAATTGGTTCGAAAACAATGACTTTTGGTAATACGCCATTTCTGCCAACGCTGAAAAACAGAAAAATATCATCTTCAACTGAAAGTTCATAAGATTCTAATTTCATGTCCTAGCATTATTTCCGAATATTTAGTAGAATTTCTACCTTTTCGTCAAGCAATTTAATCTTGAAATAGAAGTGTAAACAAGGTTTTCAAAAATCTAAAGTAGTATTGAAAATCTATTTTGCAAAAGTCATTTTCAATACAATTTTGGTGCAAAACTAATGATTAAGTCTGTAAATGAAACGCTTTGACGGTTTGGGATTGGAAGAAAGAAAAAAGACTAAGGGTGGTAGACACCACCAAGGTTTTTAAGAACCTTGGTGGTGGTGATTGAACAAAATTTTTCGAATCCCAATTTCCGGAATTTAAGGTAAATTTTCCTTCATTTACCCAAATAAGCAGTGCAGCTCTAAATCAATGATGAAAAAATAGATGAAATGGGTTTCTATTTTTAGTTTTAAATTTTAAATTTTGGTGTAACTTTGCACATGCAAGTCGGTACTACCAGCTCCTGCTGAACTCCCCCAGGCCTTGATCGGAGCAAGGGTAGGTGGTTGTAGCGGTGAGATATTCGACTTGCTTTTTTTGTTTATAAGCATTTTGCTTGCTTTTTTGAGAATTTCTAACTTGGGTTAGAAATAATATTTCAAGTTTATTTTCACGCCAAAGCCTCCCACAAAATCTCTACTGGATGTTTGGCATTTCTGCCAGTGCCATCGTGAATTTGATGGCGGCAACTCGTTCCAGGAGCTGCAATTTCATAGTCAAAAGCTTCTCTGACAGCTGGGAATAACACCAATTCACCAACTTGCATCGAAATATCGTAATGCTCCTTTTCATAACCAAAAGAGCCCGCCATTCCGCAACAACCCGAAGGAATCATTTCCACTTTATAATTTTCGGGAAACTCAAGCAATTTCTTGGTTGGCGTAACTGACGACAACGCTTTTTGATGGCAATGTCCATGCAACTTTATCTTCTTTTCGGCTTTAGTAAATTGTTCTTTTCTAATATTTCCTTTGTCAAGCTCCTTGGCCAAAAACTCATCTATCAAAAAACAGTTCTTAGCTAATTTATTTGCATCTGCTTGTAAATCAGCATTTACCAA
>JBJXGB010000046.1:0-2973 GCA_046152935.1 Cytophagales bacterium | reverse complement strand
GGATTGGGTTGGTTTGCAAGAATGGTTGGCAAATTATTTTCGAAAGCGCAAGATGGCCAAATACAATCCTATATTTTTTACACACTCATAGTTTTGATGCTTGTGTTGCTTTATATTTTTAATTTTTGATTTGTTAATGAAGGTTGTTATATTTGAATACTAAATAAACAAAACTATTAAAACCTTTGAAATTAAGGTTTTTAATGGCATTTAAAAATGGCGATAAAAATAGCTTTTTACAATCATAAAGGAGGAGTTAGTAAGACAACATCTGTGTTTCACATTGGATGGAAATTAGCAGAGATGGGCTGCAAAGTATTATTAGTTGATGCTGATTCACAATGCAATTTAACTTTACTCGCTTTAGGAATTGTTCAATTTGAAAAATACTACAAAAATAATCCTTTAGATAATATAAAAGATGCTTTAACGCCAGCATTCAAAGCACAAACCCACCTA
Organism: Cytophagales bacterium; assembly: GCA_046152935.1. Taxonomy (GTDB): domain Bacteria; phylum Bacteroidota; class Bacteroidia; order Cytophagales; family UBA9547; genus CAZMFZ01. The sequence goes on along the minus strand of JBJXGB010000046.1, from coordinate 2,514 downwards.
ATTAAGCCTGTAGATTGTTTAACTATAAGGGACAATTTGTATTTACTCCCAGGACATATAGATTTAGCATCTTATGAAATTCAATTGGGCTTTTCATTCCAATTGAATTCATTTGGTACCATGCAAAATTTACCTGGTTCTTTTAGTTATTTATTCGATAAAACAGCTAATAAATATAGTGCAGATTACATTCTGATTGATTTAAATCCGAGTATAAGTGCGATAAATCAAGATCTAGTACTAAGTAGTGATTTCTTTATTATTCCAACTTCCCCAGATTACTTCTCATTGATGGCAATAAAATCCCTTTCTAATGTTTTGCCACAGTGGGAGACATGGGCAATCAATGCAAGAAAAACATTTTCGGATGCAGTTTATCCTTTCCCTCAAAACAAACCCAAATTTCTAGGGTACACCGTTAACAACTATAACATTAGAAATGGCGAACCAGCTAATGCGCCACAGTCAGTAATGACAGAAATAGATGCAACCATCAATACAAGCTTGATTCCTCAATTGAAAAAAGCAGACCTTCTTTTGGACTTGGAGAATTACGGTGACACTTTTTGCTTAGGTCAGATATCAAATTTTAATTCTTTGATGCAGAAATCGCAAAAAGCAGGAGTTCCCGTTTTTAACTTGAGCGCTGAAGACTTAGGTACAGGCGGTTCCGTTTTGGAAGTTGAACAAAAATCTGTTGCGAATTTCAATAATACTTTTTTTGGAATGGCAAAAAAAATAAATACAATGGTAGGACATGCGATTAGCGATTCAGCAATTTCGGCTTAATATCAATAGTGTACGTCAGCTAGATGCTTTGTATCTTCAATTTAGTACAATTCTTCCAGCATTAGACTTATCTGAAATACTAAGAGCTGAAATTGTGTTGTCCGTTAGTGCTTTAGATTGCTTTATCCACGATTTAATTAGGCTTGCAACAATTGAAATTTATTCTGGACTTAGAGACTACGGTGCTAATTCTATTAAACCCGACCAAAATCCAGAAAGACTTAACAGGTTACTTAGATTAAGTAAAGCTGAACAGTTGTCTGAAATTGATTTCGAAGTTAGAAAACTACACAAAACCAAATCATTTCAAAAACCAGAAATTATTAGAGATAATATTTTGAAAATAGGGGTCGAAAACATTTGGCTAAGAATTTCAAATGATCTAAATATTCCTCAGGTGGAATTAGAAAATACTTTGCAACTAATAATAGAAAGACGTGATGCGATAGTTCATGAGGCGGATATTGATGTTTCTACTGGTTTTAAACGTTCTATTGAACAATTGGATACAAGTAATAACGTCAAATTGATTGAATTAATTTGCGAATCAATGTATAGAATCTCGGCTTCTAATTCTTCCAGGGATAATTAGAATTCTTTTTTTCGGAGGTTTAGTATTTGAAATGAGTTTTATTGTAAGTTTCCACAAGATGCAAAATGTCCAAAATCATAGAGTGCGTTCCTAACTTTTCAGAAGGTCAAAATTCTGCCATTATTCAATCCATAGCACATGCCATTTCTAAAGCAAAAGAAGTAAAACTGCTAGATATTGACGCAGGATTTCATGCCAATAGAACAGTTTTTACATTCGCTGGAGAACCAAATGGCGTAATTGAAGCAGCTTTTCAAGCAATAAAAACGGCATCTCAGTTAATTGACATGCGTGAGCACAACGGCACACATCCACGAATAGGAGCGTGTGACGTCTGCCCCTTGATACCCATTTCAGGTGTTTCCATGGAAGAAACCATAGAATATTCAAAGAAATTGGGTCAAAGAGTAGCGAATGAATTAGATATTCCAGTTTTTCTGTATGAGAATGCTAGTTCGACAACGGAGCGAAAAAATTTAGCTTGGTTGAGGAGCGGGGAGTATGAAAATTTAGAAAATAAGCTGAAAAAAGATAACTTCAAGCCAGACTTTGGAGAACCAAAATTCAACGCTAGGTCTGGAATTGCAATCATTGGTGCAAGGCCATTTTTAATAGCCTATAATGTAAACTTAGCTACCAAAGATGTATCTGCTGCTAAGGAAATTGCATCTTTAATTAGAGAGAAAAGTGCCACAGGCTTGCCAAAAGTAAAAGCAATTGGCTGGTATATTGATGAATTTGATAAAGTGCAGGTTTCAACCAATATTACAGATTTCAACATTACCCCAGTGCACGAGGTTTTTGAAAAAGTAAAAGAATGTGCGAGTGAATTAGATACTCAAGTAACTGGCAGTGAGTTAGTTGGCATGATTCCTCTCAAAGCAATTGTGGATTGTGGCGAATACTATTTAAGATCAAATAAAATGGCAAATATTTTTACAAATGATGAACTCATTGAATTTGGAGCTAAGTATTTGAATTTGAATGAAGTAAAGCCATTTGAAGCAGCAAAAAAAGTGATTGAATTGGCTTTGAATTTGTGAGATAATTAGTGACACTCGTTATAAAATGAAAAACCCAGTTTTCAGCTTTATTAAAGATTTTTTCGATTTCTCACAAAAAGAGATGAATGG
>JBJXGB010000037.1:0-14661 GCA_046152935.1 Cytophagales bacterium | reverse complement strand
CAATTACATTCACAATTGCGTTAGCCATTCCTGCGTTGAATCCTGTAGTAGAACTCACCATACCAGTAATGGTAACTGTGCCAGCGCTTACCGCACTCAACGTAGATTGACCTACTAATACAGCAGCAGTTCCACTAACAGCAAAAGTTTTAGTACCAGAAGAATTGCTAGTAAATAATGCAGATAAATCAACATTTAAGCCATCTACTGTCATATTAAATCCATTGAAAGTGATAGATGGATTCGCATTTAATATATTGAATACAGCGGTTGCACTTCCAGCATTAAAGCCTAAAGTCGATGCAACCATACCTGATACTGTAACATTACCAGCACCTAAAGCCACCAGATTGTTACCTGAAATAGAGGCAGCAATTCCGCTTGTAATACTGAAAGATTTCAAGCCAGTTGAATTGGTATTAAATAGAGTTGCCAAATCAATATTTGCACCACCTACCGTTATAGAAGCTACACTGAAAGTGATGGAAGGGTTTCGATTGCTAACATTGACAAGAATATCTCTTTTGCCCAAATCGAAGCCAGAAGTTGATCCAACAGTACCAGTGATGGTGACTGTTCCCGCATTTACTGCTGTCAAGATGCTTCCGTTTAGATTTGCACCAGCACCATTTGCTGTAAAGGATTTCACACCGTTAGAATTTGTAATGAATATGTTTGATAAATCAACATCTGCACCGCCCACTGTCAAGCTGAATCCATTGAAAGTAATTGAGGGTGGATTAGAAGTGGAAATTGTGTGCGTATAAATTCTATTAATCAGTAAAGAAGACAAGGTAATATTGAAAAACGATAGTCCAACACTTGCAGGTAGCAGAGAGCTTATTGAAACTGTACCCCCTGTTCCCAAAATGGTTTTTATTGCCAATCCATCAATTGAAACATTAACTGGTGCGGTTATAGTAATAACTTCAGCCGGAAGCGATCCTGTAATTGAAACTGATGACATTGAAACAGTTTGATTCACGAGACCTGCAAAAGTAGCTAATGGCATAGAGAAGAAAATCGACTCGCTCCTTGCAGTCAAATTTTGGATTCTCAAATCTTGCGCAACTGGAGTGTCATTTACATTGTAGCCTGTAGTAGAATAGTTGCTTCTCATAAATTTGGCAAAAGCATCTTGTTCACCACCTACTGCTCCGAATGTAGCCGCACCAGTAACTGTATTGTAACCATTAGTTGTAACTCCGCTTCCCAAATCTACTCTATTTAAGAAAGTAGCCGTATTCAATGGGTAGTTATCTCCTCCAACAGCACCAGCACCGCCAGTTCCAACCATGAAATTCAAGGTCACCATTCTGAATAATCTAGCTGGATCGCCTACTACCACTCCATTATCAACTAATGCATCAATTACATTTCCCATCTGATCTACTATTGCTGCGGAACGAACTCTAGAACCAGCAGCTAATGATGGATTCCAACTATATCTTATTCCGCCTACTTGTGCAAATTGACCAGGTGTTGCCCCAGGACCAGAAGCTGCCACTGCATGATTCAAAACAGCCAACAGGTTTGTAGCTGAAATTTGGCCCACACTTAAAGAATTATTAAAACGCAATGAATTCAAAATATCCAATTGAGAAATATCTCCTGTCAATTTACCAGCACTTGGATTTGCCAACGGAGGAGATAAAATGAAATCGCCACCTACTGCACTCACAACACCAATAGCTGCACGGATACCACCACCATTCTTGATCGAAATCATCACGTCAGGATACAATTTTCTGGCTTCTGCAAGGTTAGCATCAGCAGAAAGGTTTCCCAAATTGGTTTCTTGCAAACGCACTTGCTCTCTTCTTCCTTCAATAAACACATTGGTTTTTCCAAAAACATTACCGTCTTGAGAATTAATGATGGTTCTGATACCTGGAGAAGTAGCAACAACACCACTAATCGTAATTCCATTTGGAATATTGATACCATCTATCAAACCTTTGGTCAAATAAGCTGGATTTGTACCTGAGAACGCTGTGGCTATATCAACTCCGGCTTTAACCATTCCTGCATCAGAAGCTTTCCATGCTCCAGATATTGAAGTTACATATGAAGCTGGGATAACATTTCCGTTGGCATCAAAGTCTATCACTAATCTACCTACATATTGGTACTCATTTTCAGTACAGATAATAATGGTTTTGCCACCATCTTTACCCGTGGCAACCAAAGGATAATCATCTTTTTTGGTAGCACCTTCCAAATCATCATCTGAATCTGCTAATAAAGTGTGTGACCCCGCAGCCAACACGATATCAACGCCATTTAACAATGGAGCCAATTGTTTTTCAAAAGTAAGTTGTTGCAAATGGCTCATCACTACTATTTTGTTGATCCCTCTGTTTCTCAAATTATCAATTACAGGTTGCAATTGCGAAGCCAACAATGGCATATCGTCTACATCTGTACCAATAACTTGAACACCACCAGTTGAAGATATTTTCTCAACAATTTGAGTAGTACCACCAACTAGTCCAATAGCTTCACCACCAATAGTAACAATGGCAGCTGGAGCAATTTTTTTGCGTTGTTCAGCAGTCAAAGACAAAACTGATGTAGTTAAAGGGTTTAATCTATAGCTATTTACAGGTCTGATTTCAGAAGTGTAAAGACCACTCAAATTTATATCTGCAGAAAAATCTAAGTTTGCAGATAAATAAGGAAAACGAGTACCTAACCATCTCACTTGAGTAGGGTTTGTTACATTATCATAAGCCACATTGATGATTTCAAGAAATGTACCTGTACCTGCATCAAATTCATGATTTCCAATGGCTGATGCATGCAAATCAAGCATATTTAAGATGTTAATATCTGCACGTCCAATTCCTTCTCTAATGTTTGTTCCTACTATTGTTCCATAAAAAGCTCTATTTACATTAGAAAAAGTCGGTCTCAAAGCTGCATCAGCAGATGCATTAAAGAATGGACTTGGGATATAATTGTCGCCACCAGAAAGACGCAATGTATTTGCATAATCACCATTGAATTTATTCCAAATAGCAACAAATTTTGGCGCATTATCTAAAGCAGCTAAACCAGCTTCAAAATCTGAGCCATGCAAAATTTGGAGTGTATAGGCAGCTGCACCAGTGGTAGTAATTGTATTTATTCCGTTCACATTTATAACAGAAGCTTGTACAGCATTGTTGTCAGTAAAACTTAACGTAGCTTTTTGAAAAGGGTCTGTGCCCAAATATTTAACATAAACAACGGTTTGAAATGAGTTTCCACTGAAAGTGATTTGAGTACCTACAGCAAAACTACCTACAGGTGTTAAAGAAGTTCTAAAATCACCGGAAGCAGCAACCAAAATTGGGGATGTAAAATTGTTCCCTCCTAAAGTCAAGATTTGCACAGCACTCTCCGTTTGATTTGCATCAATAATAAATGGTTTCAACATATTTTTAGCCAAGTTTTGGTTATAATTTAGTTGAACAACTCTTAAAGTACCACTTACTTCATTAGAAATCACCAAATATGTATTTCCGTCTGGGCTATGTGCAGCATTGATCAATGTTAAACCTTCAGGACCTAAATCGCTACCTGTTGCAGAGAAAGCTGCCGTGGGAGCGTTAGCAAAATTTCTATTATTGATATATTGTACAAAATAAGGGGCATTGGGATTGCTTACATTAAATGCCATTACGCCACCTATACGCTCCAATCCAACAAAAGCATATATGCTATCACCTATCATACCCGTAACGATTGACTCAGGTTCAGGTCCCTTTGAAGTACTACGTCTTCTGATGTTATTGTTTCCATTGTGGTCCTTATTGAAATCTAAAGGAAACAACTCGAGCGTTTTTTTCTCTATTTGATCACCACTATCCCAAACCAAAGCGCCTGTATTTCCATTCCAAATCGAATAAGAACGTGCACCAAAAGTGTAAAGCTCTTCAAAGTTGTTTCCCAAATTAATATTTTGACCTACAACTGAATTTTGATAAAATGGCAAACCGCCATTTGTATTTCCCATCGTGCTAGTAAGTCTAATTCCAGTTGCAGTTATGGCTGCTATTTCAGATGCAGTAAAGTTTGCCGAATTCATTCTTGTACCAAATGCAGCATTAACATCCAATTCTTCATTAAATCCACTATAAGCACGAGCATCACCTTCATTGGCACTAAAAATATAAGGAATTCCCCCTATCGTGTAAACACTGATACCATCCGGCTGATACATCCCTTTGAATTTCCAAGGTTTGATATCAACTGAATTTGTATTTGTAGGTGTGCGACTTGCGTCTAATCCTTTGCCTACAACATTATGGTCTTTATAACCCAAACCAACAATTGTGGTCAATGTAGCTGATGGAATGTTTATTACCAATAATGCATTATTTTCTTGACAAGCTACCCAAGCGGTATTTCCATCTGGAGATATAGTGATGTATTCTGGTTCTATATCTTGAGCTACTGTAGAAGGGGTTTTCGTATTGGTAGCTGAAGTTCCTGATACTGTTTCCGAATTGATCATCCCAAATATTCTGATGCTTGGCATCACACTTGGCTGGGTAGAAAGATGAGGAATGGTACCATTTAATGAAGTCAAACTCACTTGTTGCGTTGTAGGAGCAGTGGGATTTGTTATGGTAATAATAGTAACAGAACCCTCTGGATCAACCGTATATGAATCATTTGGCTCGCCCTCGTTGGCAACTAATATTTTTTGACCGTCAGGTGTAAAAGTAATCATATCTGGTTGAGCACCAACTGAAATAGCACTTCCGATAGCGGACAAACCGCTTGTAGTAAACAACTGCACAAAACCATTTTGGGTTCTATCAGCAGCGTTTTCGTATACCACTGCCAAAACACCGTTTTTGCAAGCAATACTATTGATGAAACCAGCTCCTGAAATAGAGAAACTAGCACTTGGACTAAAAGTAGATCCAAAAGTGGGAACAGAGAAATCGTAAACAGCTATTTGGTTGGCTTGGCCATTGATACAAAACAACTGTTTGGTAATGGGATCGTAAGCCGTAATTTCAGCTACTCCTCCATCAACACTAAAGCCCAATGGGGCTGAACCAGAATGCACAGACATGCGCAATTGGGCAAATGAAGATAGCACTGCAAAGAGTCCTATCAGTCCAAATAAAGTTTTTTTCATTTTTACTTTTGGAATGGTTAAATTAATCCCAAAACTAAACCCCTATTATTAACAGAATATTAATTGCGTGTTATGATAGTATTAATAATAATTCTACTCTTTTGCTTTTGCTTTTTTTTCATATCCAGCTAGCACAATTACAAACTCGCCTTTGGGTTCCTTGGCTTTGAAATGTGCCAATGCCAAATCAATACTGCCATTTATTGTTTCTTCAAATTTTTTTGAAAGCTCTCTCGAAACTGAGCAAATTCTATCTCCTCCAAAATACTTCTTAAAATCTTCGAGGGTTCGCAGCAACTTGTGTGGTGACTCGTAAATGATAACGGTTCGCTCTTCCAAAGCTAATTTTTTGAACGTAGTCTGTCTTCCTTTTTTTACAGGCAAAAAGCCTTCGAACACAAAACTATCGCTTGGCAAGCCCGATTTTACCAATGCGGGCACAAAGGCTGTCGCCCCAGGCAGACATTCTACTTTTAGGTTATTTTTTAAACATTCTCTCACAATCAAAAAACCCGGATCGGAGATGGCAGGTGTGCCTGCATCAGAAATCAAAGCTAAATTTTTGCCTTCCTTTAGCCTAATAATGATGTTTTCAAGCGATTTATGTTCGTTGTGGGCATGGTAGCTGTGCAAAGGCTTCGAAATTTCAAAATGTTTGAGCAAAATACCGCTTGTTCGGGTATCTTCGCAAAGGATGGCATCTACTTCTTTGAGTATTCTCAAAGCCCGCAAAGTAATGTCTTCTAAATTGCCAATTGGGGTGGGAACTAAATACAATATACCAGATTCTGTTGCCATCTTGATCATAGTTTCGATTTCCCTTTTTTGGTAAGTTTAAGCTCTGCTTTCAATTCTTTTAGTTTCACATTCATTTCTTCCACGGCTGTTTTGGCAGTTTTATGCAACGCATCTACCCCTAAGTTTATCATTTTGACATCTGCATTGCCCTTAAGTTCATCTTCTAAAAACAGCAATAAATTCACATCCAACCCCGACATACTCCAAGCGGGTTTCAATTTGTGTACAGCTTTGGCCAAGGCAACAAAGTCTTGTTTTTCCACCTGTTGGTGTATGGAACCAAGCATGATTGGCACATCTTCCACAAATGTCTGTACCATTTTTAAGATAAATTCTTTATCCCCTTCAGCTATCGATTCATAATAATTTAAGTTAATCATACCGCGTTGATGTTGGATATTTTATGGGTACATGGCGTTAACCTCATCAATCAAAGTAAAGGTTTGTGCGAAATGAGCACCTTTGCGACCTCCATGGCTCTTGCCCAATCGCACGATGATGATGTTTTTCTCTGGAATACAAATTACTAGTTGGCCTAATATGCCTCGAAGCATAAATACATTTTGTGTTTTATAGTTGGGCATTAACCACCATTGGTAGCCATAGAAATCGCATTTTTTTGTGGAATCGCTTTTTTTAAGTAGGTAACTTGGTGTCAATGAAGCATTTACAAATGCCGTATCAACCACTTGTAGTCCGTTGGCATACCCTTTATTGTAGTACAACTTCGCTAATTTAGCAAAATCTCTGGCATTTGAATTTAAGCAACAATAGGCTTTTTCGTACCCGTTTTCTTTATCCAAACTCCAGAGTGCAGTAGTTTCTGCCCCAATTGGATTCCAGATTTTTTCATAAAAGTAGGTACTTAAACTTTTTCCTGTGGCTTTCATTAGAATAAAAGCCAATAATTGCGTGTCGCCACTTTTGTAATCGTAATAAACACCTGGTTTCTCAACAGATTTTTTAGACGCCACAGTATTATACAATTTATCATCATAATAGGCCACCATAATATCCGAAGTGATGACTGAAAAAGGATTTGAATACGATGTTCCTTCATCAAAGTTAAGTCCAGAACTCATGTGCAAAAGATGTTTGATCGTAATGTTGGCTTTATCACCTTCTTTAAACTCGGGTAAAAAATCTGCCACTGGCTGATCGACCGATTTTATCAATCCATCTTTTATTGCCGCGCCAATTAGCATGCTTACAGCTGATTTTGCCATTGAAAACGAGTTTGACAGCGATGTATCTGTATAGCCCTCCCAATACAACTCATTCATTATCGAATCATTTTTTATCACCACAAAAGCTACAGATTTCATACCAGTTAAGGTACTCAATAGTATAGCAGAAAGTGGTTTTTGATTGTAAGTATTGCTCACAAACCAAGGTTTAGGATTTTGGCTTTTCGAAATAGCCCTATTTTCAAATATCTTGTAATCATCAATATTCACAAAATTGTAGTATAATGCTTTGTAAATGAACTTGTTGCCAGACAGCAGAGTGAGAATATTCAAAGTTACAAAAGCCAAAAAAATCCATTTGAATGTTGATTTTAGTATTTTCATTAATTATGCGATTAAATAAGTTAAAAATCGTAGCCCAAAGTTAAATACAAACTGATTGGCCGTGTATTATAGTCTAAAACACCCCAAGCGACATCTATTTTTGAATAGTATCCCGACACCAAAGTGCGAAAGCCAAAGCCATAGCCTTGCAAAAAAGGATTGCGATAATCGGTAACTACGGCACTAAATGGATCGGTGTTGTTAGGGTCGGAAGGATAAATTTTGGTATTGAAGCTAGATTCCCTACCAAAGGGTGCTTGCCCTGTCCACGCTGTTCCCACATCGTAAAACACAGCTAGTTGGAAATTACGGATAAAATTCGACTTTATCTGTCTTCTAATTAAATACTTAAAAATAGGCAATCGCAATTCTGAGTTGAACAAAAGAAAATTGTTTCCATACAATTGGCTATAGAGAAAGCCTCGCAAATTTGTTACATACTCATTGAATAATAAATCCGTGTAATCACCAGTTGGGCTTGCAGCTGCTTGCACAATGGGACTGTTGGCATCTTCTTGGCTATTGCTGGCAAAAAGCCAATTGTCCATGCCACCCAAGAGAAAGTTTTTTCTGCCATTGCCAACGAATGAACCAGCCGAAAATCGGTTGGCCCAAGTCAAATCTTTATGAATTCTGAAATAATGCCTGGCATCGAGGTACAATTTTGAAAATTCTTTGTTTTTGGCGTTCAATGCAACTTGCGAAGAAATGCCAAATTTAAACCTCAGGCCTTCGTTCATGTTTGTGCCTTTGCTTCGGGTATTGTCGTAAGTAAACTCAAGGTTGTAGCCCAAGTAATTGGTATGTATTTCTGGATCAGATAGTAGAACAATGCCATAAGTCTGGTTAATAAACCTAGTTGTGGAGAAAAAAGGTGTGGCGCTTACCCTAAAATGCGGATTAAGTGGATATGAAGTGGTGAATTCGAATTTCTGCAAACGGTATTTATGTATCAAAAGCCCCGGATTCCAGTAAAGTGCATCTTTGGTATATCGTACCCTAAAATCTATTCTATTTTTTAAATATTCATATTCTAAAAACATAATACTCGTTCTGAAATCAAAAACACCAAAAAGCCCAGCGGTAATGCGATGGTTGGCCATAATATCAGACATACGTGCCAAAGCCTGTATGCCTGTGCCACGAAGTGGGTCTACCCGCAAAGTAGAAGTGAGATTGTCTAACCCAAAATCATTTTTATAACGTACTGGTGATGAGATATATAGCTCATTAAATCTAAGTTTCACTTCAATTAGTTTTCTTTTGGCAGCTTTCAAATTTGCTAAAGTGGTATCCAGCCCAACTGACAAATTTTCATTTCTATTGGCATTGAGATTTTGCCTTTGCACAAATTCTTTCTTCTCAAATTCAAATACATATTTTTCAATATCAATGTCTAGAGAATCTAGTGTTGGTATGTTCTTTTTTCGCGATTGCGAAAGCTCATACCTGGTTACTACGGGCGTACGATTAGTAAGACTTGGAGCCAATTCTCTAGCAGTTTTGTAATCGTAAATCATGTTATCAAACATGAGCTGTCTTGGCGTTTTGGGGAGATTTTGGTACGAGATCGTTGAATTAAAATTAGTATCTAAAAAAAATCGCCTCCTGCCATTGATATTCATTAAATAAGCCAAATCATTGCTTTCATCGTTAATATCGTAAGATAAAATACCTTGCCTGAAATTCGTAACTGTCTGTGGTTTACCTTTCAAACCAGTCATTTTATACAATTCATATATGCCATTTTCATCGGAGAGAAAGAATATATGTCCTTCTTTATCTAATTTAGGCTGAATTTCGTTGTATTTTGGTGAATCTGTGAGCCTTTTGGCAAATACCTTGTTGCTGTCTGTATGCAATTGAAAAATATCATATTTATATTGAATCTTTCTAAAATCTGCTTTTTGTTTGGGTTGAAGTGAGTCAGTAAGTCTATTGGAACTAAACACAATTTGCTTGGTAGATTTTGGCAAAAATTGCGGATGTCGATCGTCATAAATATCGTTTGTGATCGGTTTTACATTGTTATTTCTCAAATTGTAAAGAAAAATATCGCTTTGACCAAGCACATTTTCGCCACTCAATACGATGGTGGCGCCATCTTCTGAAAAGTTAAAATCATTTACTTGCTTGAAATGTTTGTAGATGCCTCGATAGGTTTGTTTGTTGGTATAAACTTTGTACAAGAGATTCGACAACTCTAGTTTCAGTCGCTCTTTGGTCGATTTGAATTCTTTCTTGATATCGTAGGTCACCAAACGCATTTTGTCGTGTCTTACCAAAATAGCTCCTAACTTATCGTTGTTTCGCCACGAAACCACTGGCAAATCATAATTTACTTTTTGGTCGTAACTTCGATAACCGCCTCTGTATAAGGTATAATGAGAGCCAGTTTCTATGTTTTTTACCAACACTTTATATTTTCCGCCTTTGTTTTGCACATAAGCCATCCTAGTGCCATCGGGGCTCAGTTTTATGCTTCCATAGTAAGTTTCATCTAAAGTACCCTTAATTATTCGTTGCTCTTTTGGCGGAGCTGCAAGCGTATCTGCCATCAAATCACTTTGTTCTTTATAATACAATTTCCATTCTTTCAAAAACTGTTTGTACTTGGTGCTGAACAAGTTAGCTATCGCCTTTTCGTGGTTGCGTTCCGATTTGGTATCATTAAGTATGTTGGTAACTTGTGCTTTGCCATACCGTTCTATAATATAATTCCAAACCGAATGCCCAATGGTAGCGGCATCTTCGCCTGTAAAGCGATTAGGGTTTTTAAATCGTTTGGTCGTAAACAAATCTCGAATTTTATCGTCTGTTTCCACATTCCAGCCAAAAGTTATGTAGTCGATCAATCCACTTAAAAACCATTCGGGAAGACTCAAAAAATAAGTGCTTTGTAACACTTCTTTAAATGTGCCAGAAAACAACATTTCGTTCAATATCATTTGGGCAATGCCACGCGTAATATCGCGCTGGAAATCGGTCTGCACACTATTAAAAGATACCTCTACCCTATTTTTGAGAAATACACGGTAGCCACCAATAAACACTGTTTGAGTGGAAAGCCCAATATTGCTCTGAATAAGATCGGAATGGGTAGCGTAAATGATGAGTTTTATGCGTTGATAAGGAGCATAACCCAAAAAATCAGCAATTCGCTCGTACTCATTTTCTGCATAATTGGCGGCCCAAATGGCTGCTGGCTTGCTTTGAGGATAATAGTAGATGTCGAAATTGTCAGTATTGATTACATTCCACTTAAAATCTTGGTACTGGATTCGGTTTTTGCCAAATTGCTCTTGGGCAGATTGTGCAAAGCCAATCATAGAAATGAAAAAAAGCGGCAAAAAGGAAAATATTCTATTCAAAAGTGATAGCAAAACGTAAAAATAAGGTTAAATGGCATTCGATGGCTATTTTCATTGCTTTTTGATCTAAAAAATATCGACTATACTTGTGAAGACCTTGGTAAGTCTATTTTGTATTGAAACAGTAAAACCTATTGCCCTTCTGCATTGTTAAACAAATGTGGAAAAAGATTTTTACAGGCTAAGAACTGTTTTTATAAAGTTGTTTTTGATATTATTTGAAGCTAATTTTGAGAAAGAAGTCTCTTGAATTTACTGCCATTCGCATTTTAGAGAAATATAATTTTTCTCGAGAAGATGCTAAGGCTTTCCTAGAGACAATAAAAGAGGCTAAATCTGACGACCGTGCTACCAAAGCAAATATATTATTGCTTCCAAAAGATATTGCCGAAATAAAAAAAGACATTGGAATACTTGTTGTCAAGATCGAATCTTCCAAAAACCAAATTATTATTCGGGTATTTGGCATAATGGTTGCTATGGCAGGGCTTATGATAGCTATCTTAAAATTAACCTAATCGTGTTGCAATCCATTTGTTTTTTAGATTATTCGTTCAAAATAGTAGCATTAAAATTACGTTCAACATTCTTGCAATGTTTTGTCAAGCTTTGCACAACTACCTAAATTCAATAAGTGATCTCCATAAAAGGGTTAAAAAAGTCGTATAAAATGGGCAATTCCAGCCTGCAAGTGCTCAAAGGTATTGATTTGGAAATTGCCAAAGGCGAGTTTGTGTCCATTATGGGTTCGTCTGGCTCGGGCAAATCTACTTTGTTGAACGTAATTGGCATTTTAGACAAATACGATGAAGGCACCTATATATTGAGCGATCAAAAAATTGACAGCCAATTGCCAGCCGACAAAGCTGCCTATTACAGAAACCAGTACATTGGTTTTGTATTTCAATCATTCAATCTTATTGCCTTCAAAAATGCCATCGAGAACGTAGCTTTGCCACTTTATTATCGAAATATCAACAGAAAAGAGCGCAACAAACTTGCACTCGAATATTTGGTGAAAGTAGGCTTGGGCGATAGGGCACATCATTTTCCAAACGAACTTTCTGGCGGGCAAAAACAAAGAGTGGCCATCGCGAGGGCAATGGCTTCGCAGCCTCAAATAATATTGGCCGATGAACCCACGGGGGCACTCGACACGCAAACTTCGCTCGAGGTGATGGAATTATTTAAAGATCTAAACCAACAAGGCATGACGGTGATAATTGTAACGCATGAAAATGATATTGCCAAAATTACCAACCGTACCATTCGCCTAAAAGACGGAATAGTGACCGAAGATTTTGTTAATCAACACGCGTAGCAAGTACCTGACACCTAAAATCTGATACCAAAACCCAAAAAACATGTTCGACATAGATAAATGGCAAGAAATTTGGCAGAGCCTCACCAAACACAAATTGAGGACAATCCTTACCGCTTTTGGTGTCTTCTGGGGCATTTTTATGCTCATACTTCTTTTAGGTGCAGGCAAAGGTTTTGAAAATGGCGTAGTAAGTATGTTTGACGGCTACAGCTCGCGCATGATAATGTTCTGGGCCAATACCACCACCATGCCTCAAGATGGTTTTAAACCTGGCAGGCAAATTACCTTTACCAACGATGATGTTATTGCTCTTGCCAGACAAGTTCCTGGCATAGACAAAATTAACCCAAAAGTATCTTATTGGGGCGATGTTAGTATTCTTTACAAAACAAAAACGAATTCTTTTAGAGTTCAAGGTATTTCCAGTTTTTACCTCGACATGGAAGCCAAAAAAATACTCGAAGGCAGGTTTTTAAACTTGACCGATATTAATGAAAAAAAGAAAGTAATCGTAATTGGTAAGCGAGTAAAAGAACTTTTGATCGGCAATGATAAAACTGCCATAGGCGAATACATTAAACTAAATGGTGTTTACTACAAAATAGTAGGTGTTTTTGCAGGCTTGAAAGACGATTGGAACGGCAAAGAAGATGCCGAAAGTATTTTCATGCCATACACTACTATGCAGATCAACTTTGGCATGGTTAATAAGATTAATCAACTATCGATTACCATCAACGAAGGCTACGAAAGCGATAAAATAATGGCTGAAATAAAGGCCGTGCTACGTAAAAGACACCATGTAAACCCCCAAGATGAATCGGCCATTGGCGGATGGAGCATGGTAAAAGAATTTCAAAGATTCCAAGGTTTGTTTTTTGGTATCAAATTTTTTATTTGGTTCGTAGGCATTGGCACTATCATTTCGGGAATTGTTGGTGTGAGCAATATTATGCTAATTGTAGTGAAAGAGCGAACCAAAGAAATAGGTATCAGAAAAGCGCTTGGTGCCACCTCTTGGTCTATCATCTCTATGATAATACAAGAATCGGTAGTGCTTACATTAGTTTCTGGCTATATTGGTTTAATCATTGGTGTTGGTCTCATCGAAGGCATAAATTATATGATGATGCACCCACCGGGGGGTGGCCAAGGGGGTGGTAGCGATTTCTTCAAAAGTCCAGAAGTAGATTTTACGGTTGCTATTTCAGCCGTCATACTGTTAGCTGTTACAGGCACTTTGGCAGGAATGATACCCGCCATTAGAGCTGCAAAAATACTACCAATTGAAGCTTTACGTGACGAATAATTATTTTTTAGTATATAAAATTAATCTATAGCAATGTTTAAAAAAGTAATTCTTATTACCGTCTTAGTAGTGTTTGTATCGCTTTGTTTGGGTGTTACTGGCTACCTATATTATAAAGAACAAAAACCTAAAGAAGTTTTCAAAACAGACTCTGTGGTGGTGGCAACCATTTACAAAAAGACAGTCGCCACTGGCACTATCGAGCCAAGAAGAGAAGTAACTGTAAAGCCTCAAGCATCGGGCATCATCGAAAAATTATTCGTCAAAGCGGGCGATATTGTACAAAAAGGCGATCCAATTGCCAAAATAAAGGTTGTAGCCAATATGATTAATCTCAATAGTGCCGAATCAAATATAAAAACAGCACGCATTAATTTTGAACGTGCTGAAGCAGAATACAAACGTAGAAAGCAATTATTTGAAGACAAAGTAATAGCCCAAGCAGATTTCATTACTTTCGAGCAAGATTTTCTCCTCAAAAAAGAACAAGTAGCGGCTGCCGAAAGTTATATGGAGCTGGTAAAATATGGCACTTCTAAGCGTAACACCACTACCAATACCATTGTAAGAGCCACAATTGATGGTAAAATATTAGATCTAACAGTAAAGGAAGGCTCTTTTGTAATCGAATCGAATAATTTTAATGATGGAACAACCGTTGGCTCCATTGCCAATATGAAAGATTTAATATTTAAAGGTAAAGTAGTAGAATCTGAAATTGGAAAGCTAAAAGAAGGTATGGATTTAAACTTACAAGTGGGTGCCATTGGCGAAGATGTTTTTAAAGCCAAACTGGAGTTTATTGCCTCCAAGGGTGTAGAAGACAAAGGCTCTATTCAATATGAAATAAAGGCAGGAATTATTCCTTCTACTACCAATAATAGAACTATCAGAGCTGGCTATAGCGCCAGTGCCGACATTATTATAGATAGCAAAGACAGTGTTTTATCTATCAAAGAAAAAAATATTGAGTTTAAGGGAGATTGCACTTTTGTCTACAAAGAAAATGGTTCTCAAAATTTTGTAAGGCAACAAATTAGAACAGGAATCTCAGACGATATTACCATCGAGGTAGTAAGTGGTCTCAATAAAAATGACAAGATCAAGGTATTGGAGAATAAATGAGCCTATTCGTAGCCTGCGTTTGTAAC
>JBJXGB010000019.1:0-10732 GCA_046152935.1 Cytophagales bacterium | reverse complement strand
TATCCAGATTGGGGCTTTGCAGGTTTGCTTTATTTTCTGCGAATAAGAGGGAATTTGTTTTGTGATATTGGCAGCGTTAGTAGCAATGAAGCAAATTATCAATTGAGAGACGCTAACAATACAATTTTCAATGCTTACAAACCAAGCTCGTTACGAAATTTGGGAAGCGTTGGAGCAGAACTGATTTTCGATGTGCGGATATTTAATGCAGTCCAATTCCCTTTTTTATTCCGATACAATTACAATCTTAATAAAAGCAATCTACTATTTAACGAGTATGAAATATCCGTCCCAATCAGGCAACTTTAAATACTTAAAGAACTCATTTTCAGTCAATTACTCTGCAAATATTGCCTTTTGTCCTAGTTTTGCAAGTACGGGTTCCATCCATTTTTCTGGTATGGTCTGTATCGCATTCGAGAGTTTATTTTGCCAATACTCGGTCACTTCTTTTACTTCTTCACGGTAAATTCTGTGTTCGATCAAAGTATAAGAATCTTTTTCGTAAAGTACCACATCAATCGGGAAATCGACATCATTGGCACTTACCCTTGTAGAATCAAACGACAACAAGCCAGTTTTTAAGCAAAAATTCAATGAAGAATCTTGTGTTATTGTTCTGTTTAATATTGGTTTTCCGTAGCCACTATTGCCAATAATGATGAATGGCGAGCCATCGTCACCTATTTCAATCCAATTTCCTTCGGGATACAATAAAAATAATTTGTGCGAATCGTCATGCTCAAGCTGCCCCCCAATAATGGCATACAGATTGAAAAACAAGCCTGCTTTTGATAAAAATGCCTTGTCTTCTTCTGCCACACGCCTCAATTGCAAAGCCAAACTGTTTACGGCTTTGTACATTTTGTCATATTCATTGTCGTTTTGTTCAAGGCTTTCTTTAAAATAAGTTATCACCTTGTCGCGAACAGATCGCAGACCCGAAGTCATAATAAACAAAGAATGTTGTGTGCGCTGGTGTACAAATATTTTTTTACCAGTCGAACATTCGTTTCCTGAAGTAAGTCTAGTATCAGCAATGGCCACCAAGCCCCCTTTCACTTTTATTCCTAAACAATAAGTCATTTAATTGAGAAAATTTTGATAGTATTTTTGATTGCTAAATTTAAGAAAATAGAAACTACAATGCTGTGAAATTAGCAAATAGTTTATTTGTACTACATTTTTTAACGTGCTTTATTAAATATGAAGCTAATATATGAATACGGGCAATGATTATAAGTATAAAAAAGCCAAAATTGCTGATATTTCAATTTTGGCTTTTAAAAATATACAAACCGTAAGCCGGGTTCTGTGTCTCGATTTTCATCGAGATTTCTATCATTTATCTACGGCTAAATTTGCACTTAGCCTCTAGCAGCCTACCCTTCTTGACGAGCTGCAACGCAGCTACCGAGACGAGAAGCCTCTTATTCAAGATATATTTGGCCTTGCAACCCGTAAGGTTTATCATGCACCCGTTGTTGCCTTCGGGCCGGTGAGCTCTTACCTCGCCTTTTCACCCTTCCCTCGTTTGATAGAGGAGGTATATTTTCTGTGACACTTTCTGTGGATGAAAACTTTGGTTTTCAAACCTCCTGAAGTTACCAGGATACGGCACTCTGTGTTGCCCGGACTTTCCTTCCCAAATTGCTTTGGAACGATAGAATGGCTTATATAATCACAAAAATAACGTTTTAGTTAATCAAAAGCTAGAAAACCAGTATAACTTTTGTTATATTGCATTAATTAACAAATGTTATTTCTAGTGCCAGCTATTAACATTTGTAATAAGCAAGAATTAACAATTGTAATACCTTAGGCATAACAAATGGAAATAAACCTCAGAGTCAATCAGTTGATAGAGAAACTAGGCTATAACAAAAGTAGTTTTGCTGCTAAAATAGGTGTCTCTCAACCCATTATTACGCATATCACCACAGGTAGAAACAATCCAGGTTTAGAAGTGATACAGAAGATACTGACAAATTGTCCTGAAATAAATCCTGAATGGTTGCTATTGGAGAGGGGAGAGATGATATTAAATAATCAGTTAAAGCAGAAGATTATAACTAGTTTATTATCAGACATTAATGATTCAATTATAAAAGCAGAAAATGAACTATCTACTTTGAAAGACAAAGCCGAACTGCTTAAAAAAATGATTTTGGAATGAAGTTTTGAGTATTATGCGGCAAATGGAGTATTCAACATCGATAACACGCTATAAATTCTCGATTTCGGCCACTACAAATGTGCTCCCACCAATAAAAATAAGGTCATTTTGACCTGCCAATGTGTTTGCTTTAGCTATTGCCATGTTCACATTTTCAATTATTTCACCTTTTAATTGATATCTAATCGCCTTTTCTTGCAATTCTGTTGCTTTTAATGCCCTTTCAATGGCTGGTTGCGTAAAAATATAATATGCTTTTAGCGGCAATAAGCTTAATATTTTATCATGGTCTTTCTCCTTTACCATACCAATTATAAAATACAATTTTTCATATTTCATCGATTCGATTTGTGCCACAATATCCTTGATTCCAGCTTCATTATGGCCTGTGTCACAAATAGTTAAAGGTTTATTGTTAAGTATTTGCCACCTTCCTTTCAAGTTAGTTAATCGGGTCACTTCAAGTAAAGCTTTAAGTAAGTTTTCTTTTTCTATGGTGATACTTTGCTCATTTAGCACTTGCCATGCCTTTAATACACCTTTTATATTTTTTAGTTGGTAGTTTCCCGCCAATCCACATTTAACATTTGTGAACTCTAGTTCATTCTTTACTTTAACATTTGCTATGCGAGTGCCATCAACCAAACCCTTGTCTTCCACAAAAATATCGTTTGTGAAAAATATAGGTGCATTTTCCGTTTGTGCTTTGTCGATGAACACTTTTCTCACTTCAGGTTGGTCTTCTCCAATTACTACTGAAACCCTCGCTTTTATAATACCAGCTTTTTCAAAGGCAATTTCGGGCAAAGTGTCGCCCAGCAAATCTTGGTGATCGTAACTTATATTGGTGATGATCGACAATAGTGGCGTAATAATATTGGTGCTGTCGAGCCTTCCGCCCAAGCCAACTTCAATCACCGCAAAATCTACCTCTTTTTCTGCAAAATATTGAAATGCCATCGCAGTAGTAATCTCAAAAAAAGAAGGCCGCAACTCTTCTATTACCGCAAGATTTAGGTTTATAAAATTGGTGATAAAATTTGTCTCTACTTCTACGCCATTTATCTTTATTCTTTCTGTAAAATTTTTTAAATGTGGCGATGTATAAAGTCCCGTTTTATACCCTTGGCACTGCAGCATTGCAGCGATCATATGGGAAGTTGAGCCTTTTCCATTGGTGCCTGCTATGTGTATGGACTTGAAATTTTGCTGTGGATTGCCAATTTTTTGACATATTTTTTCAATATTTTCAAGTCCAGGTTTATAGGCAAAACTGCCTATTTTGTGGTACATCGGCAATTTGTGATATATAAATGTCAATACTTCTTCGTAATTCATGCTTGTAAAACAAAAAATTGCTTAATTTAATGCAACTCAAAAATGTGGTTATTCGTATATATTCTTAAATTATTCAAATAAACTATTTTATTATCAACTCACCTTAGTAAATAACATTCATTATGGAAATCGTATATACATTCGGAGCTTTCTTGGTTGGAGCAATCATGCTTGTATTTTTGTCTAATTTTTTGGTTAGAGATACTGCTATCGATTAAGATTTGTTTGTTCGCGTAGCCGAGAGGCTTCTAAATTAGACAGTAGGTTTATTTTCATCATTCTAAATCTTGTAATACGTACATCTTTTGTGTTACTGCAAGGTTGTCCCGTCACTACATGCTTGTAACAGGCGGATTTGGAACTGAAAACTATATATGTTCTTGAAATTAGGAAGAATATAATTTTGGAGTTGATAGCTTTAAAAAGTTATCAACTTTTTATTTTACTCTGATAATAAAAGTGATTTTGCCTGTCGAACTCGAAGCAGGCGCTTTGTTGTCTGTTTTTACGAAAGAAAGTTTTTCCACTTCTGATCTGTATATTTTCTCAACTGCTGGGCTGACGGTAGTTTCAAGCAGTTTCAAATTGATAAGTTCTCCTTGTTCGTCAATAGTAATTAAATAGATTATTTTTCCATTTTCATCTTCGTTTTCATCTTTTACTTTCGGTTTTTTATCCCATTTCCAACCTGCCAAATCAAGCGAAGCTCCACCTGAGCCTCCAGACCCATCACCACCAGTGCCAACATTTCCATACAAAGCTTTCGCATTTATATCTCCTTTTTCATTTCCTTGATCGCCCGCTGCATCATTTTTATCTCCATTATTATTGCCTCCTTTGGTAGATGTGCCAGATTTCCCACCAAATAATGCCGCAGGATTTATTTTTTTTTCAATTTCTCTTTTTGTTTCCGCGGCTACCGTAGGTTTCACCAGTTTTTTCTCCTCAATTTCTTTCTTTTCAATTTCTTTGGTAGTCTCCGCTTGCACATCACTTTTTTCATCTGATGTCAAAATGTTACCATCGTTTTGTTCAGTAGTATTAGCTTCAACTACTTCATTGTCAACTGGTTGTGGCTCAGAATCTAATGGCTTATTTTCCTCAATTATTTTGCTATCATTTAGCTCATTGAGTGTTTGTACCTCGCCCGAGCCTTCATTTACATACCCCAGATTCAAAACTACGCCACTGCCGCCATCGAACGGAGGATTGGGCGTGTGCAAAATAAACAGAAATAAAAAGGCGATTAGAAGCGTATGAATGGCTAACGAGACTATAAATGCCGAAGTTTTATTGTCAGATGTTGATGTCATGGGTTTAGCTTTTAGAAGAGGCCTGTGTAGCCAATATCATCTTTATTTTCAGCTTGCTGCCCAACGCAAGTATATCTACCAAATTTTGTACTTGAATAGAGCGATCTACTTTTAGCACTACTGTAATATCATTGTTTGCTTCTGTTAATTTTTTGAATTTTGGTTCTAGTTGCTCAAATCGCAATGGAGTTTTGTCATTGTTGATAAAATATTCCAAGTCTTTTGAGATTGAGAGGCTAAATTGCTGTTTAGAAACAGTTTGTCCTGCTTTGGCTTGGGGCAGTAGCAATTTTATTACATTTGGATTTGCTAAGGTGCTGGCAATGAGAAAGAAAAGCATCAAAAAGAACATGATATCGCTCAGAGCGCCACTTTCTACAGATACGTGCGATTTTTTTCTGGGACGTAGATTCATTTGTAATCACATAGTAAAGTAATATTACTCTGAAAGTAATTCTGTAAATTCAAGGGAAGTAGTCTCCATCTTCAATACCATGTTTTCAATCATCATATTGATGTAGTGGTAGCCAGTATGTGCAATGATACCTACAATAAGCCCAGCTGCACTTGTTACCATTTTTTCGTACAAACCACCAGCTATTAGCCCGATGCTGATATTGTCGGCCAAGGAAATATTATAGAATATTTTGATTACTCCAGAAATTGTGCCTACAAAACCCAACATTGGTGCGATGGAGGCCACTATGCCAAGTATCGCCAAGCCTTTTTCCAATTTCATTACTTCCAGTTTGCCAGTTGCTTCCATGGCATTTTCAATCTGTTTGATTGGATTTCCAATTTTGGACAAACCTTTAGTCAATATTAAAGCTATCGAAGAATCTTCTTTTCGCAATAAAGATTTTGCCGTATTTACATCTCCCGATTTGATAGCAGGTGTAATCGTTGCCAACAGATTATTTGCATTTTTTCCAGCTTTTTTTATCGCTAATATTCGTTCTACGATGATGTATATGGAAATAAATGAAAGAACAAAGATTGGAATCATTATAATTCCACCCTTCATCACCAAATCAATAAGGGTAATATCAGTGGTTGAATTTGCCTCAGGTGTGCTAATTCCTAGTTCCGATTGCCCAGTGGTGATTTGTAACAAAACCCCAAGAAGATTCATATTTTGTGTTTTTGCATTTAAAAATGGCTTGATTTGTCTCCATTGAAGGCCTTTTAGTCAACGATTTATCATATCGTAAATTGTGTAGGCTTTTGAAAATATTGGCTAGTAATTTAGCACCCAGAGTTCTTCTCCGTACTCAGTGGCGTAGGTTTTTTTCTGTGTTTGTGCTTCTTCGTAAGTAGCAAAATCAGCGATGGTGACTCGGTATATGCCCGATTCGTCATAAGAATCTATGATTTTTGATGGATTTCCAGCACTAATGAGCGTATTTAGGAAAGTAGCAGCTTTGCGTTTATTTTTAAATCCACCTGCTATTATGTAAAATCTACCATTTTTTGTCGACACCAAGTTTTCATCATCAATCACTGAACTTGCTGTTGAAGCTGATACTACAGGTTCGATGGAAGATTGATTTTCCGAATTTTGTTGCGTGCTTTCATCTGGCGTGGTTGACTCATCGGTATTGAAATCGCTCGATTCGCCATCTGCTTTTTGCTCTTCGTCATTTTCTGCCGGCAAAAGTTTATTGTCATTATTTGAATCTCCAGCGATCTCTCCTCTGCCAAACAAAGAGAGAGGGCTGAAACCACCGATGGCGTAGGTTGTTTTATCCATATTTAAGTAGTAGGCAGTACCGGCAGTAAGCACAAGAGCCATGATAGCCATGATGTAGTAAATGGCTAAATTTTCCGTTTTCTTCTTTGCTTGTTGCCTTTCTAGTTCTTCCAAATCAATGTCATCTATCTCATTTTCGGATGCATTATATTGGTTTTCTGCATCCTCATCTTCTAGCTCATTCTTAATATTTGAAGCCATAAGTTTTGCTTTTTTAGGTTTAAATAAAGTTTTTGATTCTAATGTTCTGTCAATTGGTTTAAAGTATAAATCTGGCAAGCCGAAGCTTTCTGTCAAGTAATTAAACCTTAAGTATTGCTCAAAAGCGAAATTATTGTCATCATTCACATAAATCCTACCCAATGATTCGATCGTATATTGTGAATTGATCTCAATTTGCACTTTCACAAACGCTATATATTTTTCTATATCTTTTTGAGCATCTAAAATACTACTATTTTCTTTTTCGGCAATATATTCTATCAATAAACCATCATTAGCAGATAATTTGTCATTAAATTTTATTTGCTTTCTGGCGGGGGTTATTTTGTTTTTGGCAATGCTGATTTCACTTCCCATATAAGTAGAAATAAAGCCTCCAAATTGTGGAATGATCACGCAATCGTGATCAAATAAAAGTTCCTTCAGATATTTTTCTACTAGGTAGTTCACTTTTAAAATGTGTAAGTTAATCCGCCCATCACTGTTATTCCTTTGGCTTGATACAAATTGTATCGTTGGTAGTTTTGCGACAATATATTGTAAAAATACATAAAAACCGAGAATCTATCGTTGATTTTGTAGTTTGCCGTGATATTAATATCCACAATATCATTCAAATTTATTTCTGAGCTTGTTTTGTAATCCACAGCCTTGATCCCACCTAGGTAATATATTTCCCCTGTAAACCATATTTTGCTAAATAAATTGTAAGATGCGTATGTCGAAATATCAATGGAAGGCCTGTGCCAAGCGTGTTGGAATGTAGCGGTTTTGTATTGAAAGTAGGCACCTTTGAGACCCAATTGAAACCTTTGGGTTGGTTGGTATGAAATCTCAGCCTTAAATTTTAGCAACGATGCATTATCGTAATAGATTTCAAATTTTGAATTGTCTTTTACGCTATTAACGTAGAGACTTAGGTTTTGAATTTGGCTCAGTGACAGCGATGTTCTAAAATGGAGTGTATTAATGATGTTTCCCGAAAGGCCCGTATAAAGTTCATACTGTTTATTTGTATGTAATAATTTAGGGTTCAGGCCCAAGAAAGGGTTTTCTTGCACAAAACTGCGATACATGTTTTTGTCGATGCCACCATCTACACCAGCAAAAACGTAAAGCTTAGTAAGTAATTGATATTCTGCGTTTAATGCGGGATATAAATGAAGTTTTCTCGCATTGGTATTGGTGTCATTTTCGTAAGCAATATTAAAACCACCTCTTAAAACAAGCTTATCATCGAGCAATTTTCGTTCATACTCGGGCTTAAAATTGAATAACACCCTTGCAAGTGATGAAATTGAATCTGTGTAGTTGCTGACTGATAGATTTGTCTGTAACTTTACTTTGCTGCTTTTGTCTATTTCATAAGCAAATTTTCCGCCTGCATCCACTTCATTTTCTGCGTTTTTGTATCTATTTGAAAAACTAAAATAATTGAAGTGCGATTGATAAATAAACTTTGTCAGTGTGTCTACTTGTGTAAATTGAGTTTTAAAGGCAAATTGTTGATAAACTTGGTAAATTGAATCTTTGAATTGGTTGTCATTGCTGTTTTTGATGCCATGGTCGTATCCGTAATAATTTACCACTTGGCGATTGTAAGTAGCTGATGCTGAGAGGATTGATTTCTCAAAAAAGTATGTGCCATGTGCTTCTAGGGTATTTGCGCTGGTTAATGAATTTTGAACAGGCCCTAAAATAGAGCCAAAATGTCTGATATGCAGTCCAGCCTGGTATTTTGGGTTGGCTTTCAACAACAACTGTCCTTCTAAATACGTGGTCCAATAGTTGCCCAAGCCTGCTTTCAGATAATTGATTTTCTTTCCTACATTTTGTTCGTCTTTTATGGTAGATATTTTGATTTTAGTTTCTAATTCTGCCACAGCCGCTGGCAACTCTTTGTAAGCATATTCTTTTGGGTCTGTATTGATTTTGCGTGGTTGAACTAGTACTTTCTCAAATTTTCTGGGCATTTCTGGAAAAACTATTTTCTTATTTTTCTCGATTACAATTTCTGTATTTTCTATGCCGCCATTATCGTCAGTTGTAATGTCCTGTCCATAAGATTCACTAAACAAACAAATTAAACCAATAGCTACCAACATGCTTCTTAAGTGCTTGGTGGTGAGTATATTATTAGCTGTAAAAGTAAGTACGATTGTTCTTTTTTGCATTTAGCAGGTTTTGTGTATCGGTAATGTTGATACAAATTAATTTTCGTTAATTTCGTTGAGTTTCAGCTTGGCTTTTTCGACCAACTCTACATCTTTTGATTTCTCAATGATTGACAGCAAAGTAGCTTTGGCTTGGTAATTTTCACCAAGGGCTACGTAGTTTTCTGAAATTAACAAAAAACCATCGCCTATCCATTTCTCATAGCTTACATATTTATTCACCATATCGAAAAGAATTTCTAGTGATAATTTGTAGCTTTTTTGCTTGGTTAAGTCATTGGCATACAAATACATAGCCTCTGCGCCAGAAATGTCTTCTGCAGTATTGAAGCAGTTGATTAGCAAATCTGGTGTGTTGACAGCATCAGTAGCCAAAGCCGATTTCGCCATATAAAGTGATGCACGATTGGCAATTATTATTGAGGATTTACCCTTCACTAACAACATTTTGGCATAAATTGTAGAAGAATCGTATTTTTTCATTTCAAAATAAGACAACATCAGCCCATTCCAGGCATTTGACAATTCTTTCTGATTTGTATTTACCAACGTGAGCAGATTGTAATTGATAATTGCATCGCTATATTCCTTTTCTTCAAAGTGTATTTCTGCCATTTTTAGCAGCGATCTGTTGTAAAATGTGCTTTTCTTATGGTTTTGAATCACATCGTCAAACATTTCTTTAGCTAGATCGATTTTTTTGGTTTTTTGATATCCATCAGCTAAATAAAATTTTGCATCTGCAATGAAGTTTGAAGTGGGGTAGTCAACGGTAATTTTTTGTAAATTTCTTACCGCTAATTCATAATTTTGATCGAAATAAAACAGTTTGGCCTTTTCGAATTCAAGTATTTCAATTTGTGCATCTTTCGGATTGATGGTTTTGTAGTTTTGAATCACAGAATCCATCAAATCTGTTTTTCCAAGCCTGGAAAGTGCGTCTTGAAGGCCAATAAGTGCGTTGGCTGCTACTTTATTGGTGGGATATTCAGATAATATGGTTTGGTAATCTTCTGCGGTTTTTTGGTATTGTTTTAGATTGTTGTAAGCCACTGCTCTTTTTTGCAATGCTAAAGGCACATATATAGCCGAATTTCTGTCGTTTATCACCTTTGTGAACAGTGGAATTGAAGCATTGTATTTGGTGTTTTCAAAGTCGATCAAGCCGATATTATATACAGCATCGTAATACAGTTTTGATTCCGGTCGAATAAATGAAAGTGTGTTTTGTGCTTCTTGCTCTTTATTCATCAAAGCCAAGTTTATTCCCTTTTGCAAGTAGGCGTAGTCGAGATTTGGACATTGGTTTTCGATCGTTTTTTGATAAGTAATTTGGGCTTCGTTGTATTTTTTCAATGAATATAAGCAATCTGCGTACCTAAGCGTAGCATCACAGATGTTTTCTTTGGCAGCAAATTTTTTGGCATCATCTAAATAGTCTTTGAAATTATTTACTGCTTTTGGGTATTCCTGTTTGTTGAAATGAGCATACCCCAAGCCGTAGAATGCATTTGTCGCAA
Source organism: Cytophagales bacterium (assembly GCA_046152935.1). Lineage (GTDB taxonomy): Bacteria > Bacteroidota > Bacteroidia > Cytophagales > UBA9547 > CAZMFZ01. Next base: position 239 of record JBJXGB010000019.1, on the reverse strand, counting down.
TGTTTGCAGGTGCTCGGAACGAGCTGTTGATCAGTTTTTGATAGTTTAAGATAGCTAAATCATATTTTTTCTGTGTTGAATACGCCTCTGCAAGCCAAAAATGGCAGATAGAGGTTGTTTCGTGATCGAGATCGTGTTGCAGCGATTTTTCAAATAGTATGATTGCTTCTTTGTATTTTTCTTCATTAAAAAGCTCCACACCTTTGTAGAATGCAATTTGTTGATAAACTTTATTTAGT